>CAZPNC010000046.1:0-12249 GCA_964587945.1 uncultured Prevotella sp.
ATTCGCTATTATTTCGCGTTCAGCCAAAAGCCTCGGAAACTTATTGGAAATAACGTAACGACAGAAGTAATATGTGATAAGGTGTTCGCTATGGATACCTTTGACTATCGGTTTTAGCAATGCATCAACGCTTAGGGCGTGATGTATTCTTAGAAGATGGTCAGAGGTTTCCGTTCCGAGGCTGCCTCTTAGCTGAACGCAATAAGGTGCATCACGCTCTTATTGTGTCCCGGCGTGATTGATAGTAGGGTGCGGAATAACTATCAATCTTTTTATGGCCAACAAAAATCTGAATGCTGCCAAGACAGCGAAAAAGGATGAGTTCTACACACAACTGACCGACATCGAAAGAGAGTTGCAACATTATTGGCAGCACTTCCGCGGCAAGACGGTACTCTGCAACTGTGATGATCCTTATGAAAGCAATTTCTTCAAGTATTTCTCACTGCGCTTCAATCAGTTAGGGTTGAAGTCACTGATATGCACCTGCTATAATGGTTCGCCTGTTCGAGGAAACGAACTGATGATAGACTTCGGCGATTTCACGGACGAGCCACACAAAGTTGCATATAAGGTGGAGATAACAGAGGTGAAAGATGAGAATGGTGACGGAGCCGTTGACTTGTCGGATGTCCGTTACCTTTTGCAGAACAATAAACATGTTATAAGTACCTTGCAGACAGGAGATTTCAGAGACCCGGAGTGCATAGAACTGTTGAAGCGTGCAGACGTTGTAGTTACTAATCCACCGTTTTCCTTGTTTCGTGAATATATCGCTCAACTGATTCAGTATGGTAAGAAATTTCTGATAGTAGGAAATCAAAATGCCATTACCTATAAAGAGGTTTTTCCGTTAATAAAGGAAAACATGGTATGGTTGGGGTATGGCTTCAAAGGTGCTGCTGCACATTTCTTCTCTCCTTATAAAGATACAGCAACAGCAAGTAATCATAAAGAGAATATGATACGTGTGTCGGGTGTTAACTGGTTTACCAATTTGGAAATAGCGAAGCGTCATGAAGAACTTGATTTGGTATGTCATTATTCTCCGGAGGAATATTCCAAATATGATAATTATAATGCTATCAATGTAAATAAATCGCTTGATGTTCCTTTTGACTATTCTGGAGTTATTGGAGTTCCAATAACTTTTCTTGCTAAGCATAATCCCGACCAATTTGAAATTATGGGGGTAACAGAAAGTGAAGGAAAGGGCTTTTCTAATGGATTATGGGATGAAAACAGTAAAGTGGCGCAAGCAATGGTATTAGGGGGAAAAGTATACAAAAGAATTTTTATCCGCAACAAAAATCCCCAAACGTTATGATGACAATTATCCAAACAGAAGTGACTGTAGGCGAGATAGCCAAAGGTTACATTAACAACGACGAGCAAGGAGTGCGAGGCTATGACGGTAAACTTGACATACGTCCACCTTTTCAGCGGGAGTTTATATATAATGAGAAGGAGCAGCAGGCGGTAATAACCACTGTACTCAAAGGGTACCCACTCAATGTGATGTATTGGATGAGGCGCAGTGATGATGCGGAGTGCCCTTATGAGGTTATGGACGGGCAGCAACGCACATTGTCATTATGCGAGTATGTGGCAGGAAAGTTTAGTTACGACTTCAAGAATTTCTTCAACCAACCTGACGATGTGCAGCAGAGAATACTTGACTATAAGTTGACGGTGTATGTTTGTGAAGGTGAACAGTCTGAGAAACTGGAATGGTTCAAGACAATAAACATTGCCGGTAAGCCGCTCAATGAGCAGGAGATAAACAATGCTGTGTATGCCGGACCTTTCGTTACGGATGCCAAAAAGCATTTCTCAAAGTCCAACTGTGGAGCTTATAGATTAGGTAGAGAACTGATGCGTGGTACGCCTATCCGTCAGGATTTTCTGAAAACGGCCCTCGGATGGATAGCCGACCACGAAAGGCGCGATGGTAGATTGCAGAGCATCGTAGGATATATGGGGCAACACCAGCACGACCCAAATGCAAACAACCTTTGGACGTATTTTCAGAATGTACAGAATTGGGCTATAACGAACTTCGACAAGACGCGGTTCAAGAAGATAATGAAGGGTCTGGACTGGGCGTTACTATATGACCGATATCATGACAAGACGCTTGACATGGCTGAGATGTGGAAAAGAATATCCATACTGATGCGTGACAGTGAGATACAGAAGCAGCAGGGTATAATTCCTTACGTATTGACGGGAGATGACCATTACCTTGATCTGCGTCCCTTTCCCGAAGACATAAAATTGGCGGTATGGGAGCAGCAGCACCATATTTGTCCTCTTTGTGGTAAGGAGTTTGATATAGAGTTTATGGAAGGTGACCATATCACGCCGTGGCGTGAGGGCGGAAGGACTATTGTGGAGAATTGCCAGATGCTGTGCCGGGAGTGTAACAGAAGGAAAGGCAGCAAATAAGCAAGAAGCGATATTGTAAGTAGTCGTTTTTTGCTTCTTAAGCCAGATTATTGTAAAACCAATTTTGGCCAGTTACTTATATGTGGATATATCTATGTAAACAAGCAGCAATGCACGGTGTGCTTTGCTGCTTGTTGGTATGGATGCTGTTGTCTGTCTTATGTATAAGAGTGGGTAATGTCTCTATAATTTGATTTTTTTCTTTACGGTCTTACTCTCGTTGGATAGGCGGTCGAGGGCAGTAACAACGTATGTGTAGCGTGTCTTGCCATCGGTGTAAGGCAGGGCGAGCCATGTATCAGTTGTTATGCTTACGATGTGCGACGGGTCAGAAGTGTCGATGTCCTCGCCTTTGGCAAAGCGGTAAACGACATATCGTACCGCTTCATCGCCCCATTGCTTGGCCTTGGGGGCTTTCCAGAACAGCATATAGCCGTCGCTTGTCCAAAGAGGTTTCAGTTTTGTGGGCTTGCCGGGTGCCTCGTCATCCATGAAAGGCATAAGGGGTTGCAGGGCAGGGTAGCGCCAATAGTTGTTGCGCAGTTGTGTACCATATCCCCCGATGTTGTCCACTGCGGCTTTGGCATACCATAATATGGTGCCGCTGATGTTGGGCAGAGACTGGTGCAGACGATATTTCGCAGCCATCTGGTGCTGTTGCGGATTGTTGATGTCAGCATGTTTTGCCGTTCTTTCTATATCCTCACCGATGAAGAGAGGACGTTTGGCGGCATAATTGCTCCACCATTTGATGAGTGTTTCGTAGTCTGCCGCCTTATGGCCGATCTCCCAGTAAATCTGTGGTACACAGTAGTCTATCCATCCTTTGTCAATCCATAGCAGTATGTCGGCGTACAAGTCATCATAATTCTGCAGGCCATTGGTGTTTGAACCCCTTGCAGGGTCACTCTTCTTGTTGCGGTAAATGCCGAACGGCGATACACCGAACTTGACCCACGGCTTTATGCTGCGGATGGTATCGTGTAGTTGTTCGATAAAAAGGTCCACGTTATGCCTGCGCCAGTCGCCGATGGTAGCGAAGGCACTTCCCGAAGCCTGATATTCAGCCTCGTCGGGAATCTGTATGCCTGGGGCGGGGTAGGGGTAGAAATAGTCGTCTATGTGTAATCCGTCCACATCATAACGGCGTACAATGTCTGCCGTAACCCTGCAAATCCATTCACGGTTTGCGGCCTTTGCAGGGTTGAGAATATACAGTCCGTCATAAGGGAAAACAAGGTCAGGACGCCTTGCTGCTATGTGGGAAGTGGCGAGTGCAGTAGTCACTTTCGTCTTGGCACGGAAAGGATTAATCCATGCGTGAAGTTCCATGCCACGTTTGTGGCATTCCGTTATCATCCATTGCAGTGGGTCCCAGTAAGGGGAAGGTGCCATTCCTTGCTGTCCGGTGAGGAAGCGGCTCCATGGCTCAAGGCTGCTTTGATAGAGCGCATCACACTCCGGACGTACCTGAAAGATGATTGCGTTGACACCGTCCTTTTGCAGTTCATCGAGCTGGTAGGTAAGTGTCTGCTGCATCTTCTCTGTTCCTATGCCTGTGAATTGTCCGTTGACGCACTGAATCCATGCACCGCGGAACTCTCTTTTTATGCTGTTGTCCGTTCCGTTCCTGCTGGAAATCGCTATGACTGCCCCTCCCTTGTCTCGTGAGGATGCCAGGGTAGGTATTGCAGCTGTCAGTGACAGTGCTGCAAGCAGTGTGAGTATGGCAGTCTTCTTATAGGTCATCAAAGTTCACCTCCTTCTCCGTGGTATGCTGTTTCGGTTCTGTAGCATTCCCTTCTGTCGGTGCTTTCGGTTCTTTCTCCACCGGGTTTCCGTTCTCGTCAAGGTGTATTTCCTGATAGGTGTCTGTAGAGTCTGCATTGATAGTATCCTTACGTACTCCACCAGTATATGTGCATTCGTACATGGAACGGTCAATATCAGCATCTTCCGGCTTCTTGAACTTGCCGTGGTATCTTTGGAAAGCAGGGTCAGCGAATACCGATTGCAGGAAATATCCGCATATTGGCAGTGCAGTCCGTGAACCTTGTCCGAGTGCTCCTGTACGGAAGTGTATGCAACGGTATTCTCCTCCTACCCATGCACCTACCACAAGGTTTGGCGATACTCCCATGAACCATGCGTCGGAGTGGTTGTTTGAAGTGCCGGTCTTGCCGCCGAACTCTGTGTCACTGAACTTCCCTATGTATCCCCATAGGCTTTGTGATGTTCCGCCGCGCTCGCGCAGTCCGCCTTGCAGCATCTGCTGCATGAGGTAGGCCGACCTTACGCTGATGGCCTGGTTTTCTTCTGTCGGTGCTACATATATCTCTTTGCCGTTGCGGTCAACAATTCTTGTCACTATGATAGCCTCGCTGTGTGCCTTTCCCCCGTTGGCAACGGTGCTGTAAGCATTGGCCAGTTCCAGCAGATTGACATCGCTTGAACCTAATGCAAGGGATGGTGCATCGTCTAACGGGCTCTTTATTCCCATGTTATGTGCGGTCTCTATAATGTTCTTGATGCCCATTTCCTGTCCGAGACGTACTGCTACGGAGTTGACACTCTGTGCGAATGCAGCCTTCAGTGGCATGGAGTCGCCAGTGAAATAACCGTTGGCATTGGTTGGAGTCCATGTCACGTCCTGCTTCTTCTGGGCATCCCATACCTGCATAGAGAAATATTCATCACGGCGTTTGTCACACGGTGTCAGTCCCTGTTCCATAGCTTCTGTATATACAAAGAGCTTGAATGTGGAGCCAGGTTGGCGTTGTGCTGTTACCTTGTCATATTTCCAATGGTTGAAATCAATGTCGCCCACCCATGCTTTCACGTATCCTGTCTGTGGTTCCATGGCAACAAATGAACAGTGCATGAAACTGACCATGTAGCGTATGGAGTCCATGGTTGACATTTCTTTCTCCACTTCGCCCTTCTCATAGTCAAAGACCTTTACGGTATGCGGCTTGTTCATATAGTATTCCACAGAGTCAGGAGCATCCGGATACTGTGCTGTCAAACGCTTATATACCGGTTGTTGCTTGGCAATGTCCTCTATGAAGTTGGCTATTACCTGATGCTTCTCGTCTTGCCATGGTTGCTGTCCGCGCCAGTGTGAGTTGAAATTCCGCTGCACCTGCTTCATTTGCTTGCGTGCAGCCTCCTCTGCATACTTCTGGAGTCTGGTGTCAATGGTGGTGTAAATCTTCAGTCCGTCATTGTAAAGGTCAATGTCTTCCAGTGATTCATTGTCAGCACATAGTTTCTTTATGTACTTTGCCACTGCTTCGCGGAAATACTTTGCCTGTCCGTCGTAGTTGTCTTCAACATTGAACTCAGATACATCAATACTGATGTCTTTCAGAGAATCATATTGTAAGGTGGTGAGGTCGCCGTGTAGTCGCATATTGTCAAGCACAATGTTGCGGCGTTTCAGTGAGTTCTCCGGGTGTGAGATAGGGTTGTAGAATGTCGTGGCCTTTAGCATACCGACAAGCACTGCAGCCTGTTCTGTGGTCAGGTCCTTTGGCGAGGTGTTGAAATAAGTCTTTGATGCTGTTTTGATGCCGAAGGCGTTGTTGCCGAAATCTACGGTGTTGGCATATTGGGCGAGAATCTCGTTCTTCGCTTCACGACGGCCTTTGGTATATGAGAAGTACAACTCCAACTTTAGTGCGGTAATCCACTCCTTGGTCTTCATGATTAGAATCTTTACCCCCGGTATCTTGCCTATGATTCCAGTGCTGTATTGTGTGCGCACTCTGAACATGTTTTTGGCAAGTTGTTGCGTAATGGTGGAGGCACCTCGTCCGCCTCGTCCTGTCGCAGCATCTTTCACGGCACCGAGTAATCCCATCGGGTCTATGCCCCAGTGGTCATAGAAACGCTCGTCTTCCGTGTCGATAAGTGCGTGCCAGAAGACGGGATTGACTTCTTCAAACTTCACCGGTGTGCGGTTTTCGTTGAAGTATTTTCCCAACAGTACACTGTCAGCGGAATACAGTTCGGATGCCTGACTGGTCTTATGTTCGCTGATGTCATACCATCCCGGTGACTTTCCGAATAGCCAGAACAGGTTGATGTCTACTGCACCGAGGTACAGAAAGAACAAGACGATGAGTGAAAGAAAGCCGTTGACAGTCTTTGTGTACCATGGCTTGCCGATGAAGCAGCCTTTGTACCATTGCCAGAATGCTTTGCTTTTGGTGGCAATCAATGTTATGATAAGTATTAACTTTTTCATAGTTGTTTTGATGTTTTGGCGTTTGGCGTTTTTTGTATGTTGGTCATCAGATGTATTTCTGTTCCTGTTATATATGTAATCTTGTGACCAAGTGACGCGATTGCTAAACGACTGTGTTGTCTATGTATTTTGTTATCCCCTCAATATCGTCAGGATGGAACCATGTTATCTCCGGGTCTTTCTTGTACCATGTCAGTTGTTTGCGGGCGTACTGCCTCGTGTTGCTCTGGATTTGGCGTACAGCCTCTTCCAAAGGTATCGCTCCGTCGAAATATTTGAACAATTCTTTGTATCCGACTGTGTTGAGAGCGTTTTCATGACGGTGTGCAAACATGTCCTTTGCTTCGTCCATTAGTCCAGCATCCATCATGTCAAGCACTCGCTGGTTTATCCTTTCGTATAATTCTTCTCTATCGCGTGTCAGTCCTATCTTTACCGTATGGAACGGACGTGGCTTCTTTTCTCCTGTACGGAACGATGTGTATGTCTTTCCGGAAACATAACATATTTCAAGTGCATGGATAACACGGCGTGGGTTGTTGCGGTCAACGGTAGCCCAATGTTCTGGGTCTTTTGTTTTCAAGTCTTCCAGTAGGGCTGCCAGTCCTTCGTCTTCAAGGCGTTGTTTCATCCATTTCCGCGTATCATCGTCTACCGTGGGAATGTCGTCTATTCCGTTGCATACCGCATCTATATACATCATAGAGCCGCCAGTCAGTATGGCCATGATGCCCTTTTTGGAGGATAGTGGTGGCGATGCAAGCAATTTCAGTACGTCCTGTTCGTACATCGATGCAGAATAATAGTCTCCTATGTGGTGCGTTGCTACAAAATGATGCCGCACTCTCCGCCTTTGTTCGGCGGTGGGTGCGGCAGTTCCTATTGGCAGTTCTGCGAAAACCTGTCGTGAATCAGCGTTGATGATATCAACGGCATAATGCTCGGCAAGCGAAAGGCAGAGTTCTGTTTTACCTACACCCGTAGGACCGGTAATTGCTATGAGTGTGTTCAATTTACTATCTGATTATGCCACGCTGGGCACTCTCTATGAAATCTATGATGTATTGTATCTCCGGAGTAATCTCCATAGACAGTTTTACCTCTTCTATGCCCTCTTTCAGGATACCTCTTGAGTATATAGTGTTGTAGACTTCGCGTATGGAGAGTATAGATTCGCTGCTGAATCCCCTGCGTCTTAGGCCTATAAGGTTGAGTCCGGCAAACTTTATCGGTTCCTTGCCTGCTATTACATACGGTGGAATGTCCTGTGACGTGCGGCTGCCGCCTTGTACCATCACGTAGCCACCGATGTGTACGAACTGGTGTACAAGAACTTCTGCGGAGATAATGGCGAAGTCATCTACTGTCACTTCCCCTCCGAATTTCGTTGAGTTGCCGATGATACAGTTGTTGCCGATGATACAGTCGTGAGCCACGTGCATATTCTCCATGAGCAGATTGTTGCTGCCGATGATTGTCGTTCCCTTTGAGGCTGTACCTCGACTTATGGTTACATTCTCGCGTATAGAGTTGTTGTCACCTATCTGGCATGTTGTAACCTCACCATGAAACTTCAGGTCCTGTGGCTTTGTGCTTATGCTGGAACCGGGGAAAAGTTCATTGCCTGAGCCCATACGGGTGCCAGTGTTCAGTGTGACACTGTTCTGCATGGTATTGTTGTCGCCGATGATGACATCGTTGTCAATATAGCAGAAGGGGCCGATTATGTTGTTGTCACCTAATTTGGCGTCGGGATGCACGTATGCAAGAGGACTTATTGTATTTGCCATTGTATTTGTTATGTTGTTTGAACTATTTATTGGTGGTGGAACGTAGGTTCCACCACCAGAACCAGTTATGGCTTGTTCTTTACCATTTGGCCTGTGAATGCGGCTTCAGCAACAAGTTGGTCACCCACGAATATGTATCCTTGCATTGTCGAAATGCCGTGGCGTACAGGTGCAAGGAGTTCAACCTTGAATATGAGCGTATCGCCCGGTACTACCTTTTGGCGGTATTTCACGTTGTCTATTTTCAGAAAATAACTCGTCCAATTTTCCGGTTCCTCCAATGAATTGAGTACGAGCAGGGCGCCACATTGTGACATTGCCTCAATCATCAGTACCCCAGGCATTACCGGTTCCAGTGGAAAATGCCCTTGGAAGAAAGGTTCGTTGGAGGTGACATTCTTTATTCCGACGATGGTTGTGCCGCTTATGCTTATAACTTTGTCCACTAACTGCATGGGGTAGCGGTGTGGCAGCACTTCGCGTATGCGGTTAACATCAAGTACGGGTGCCATGTTCGGGTCATAGATAGGAGCCTGTATCTCGTGCTTCCTTATCTCTGTGCGCATCAGCCGGGCAAATTTGTTGTTGACAGTGTGTCCCGGACGTGTCGCTATGATACGTCCTTTCAACGGCTTTCCTATAAGAGCCATATCACCTATGATGTCAAGTAACTTGTGGCGGGTACACTCATTCTTCCATGTCAGCGGCTTGTGCTGTATGTATCCCAGTTTTGTTGCATCAATTTTTGGTACGTTCAGATAATCACAGAGTTTGTCAATGTCTTCCTGTTTCTGTTCATATTCGTATATGACAATGGCGTTGTCAAGATCTCCGCCCTTTATAAGGCCGGCCTTTAACAGTGGCACAAGGTCGCGTACAAAGACGAAAGTGCGTGCTGAGGCTATCTCCGTAGGGAACTTGTCAACATTATCTATCGTTGCGAACTGTGAGTTTATGAATTTTGATTCAAACGAGCACATTGCGGTAATAGAGAAGTCTTCGTCCGGAAGAATTGTTATTACAGAGCCAGTCTCTTCATCTTTTACCTCTATTTTCTTACGGATGATATAGTAATCTTTTGGTGCTGTCTGCTCCAATATGCCTACTTCCTGAATCTTTTCCACATACTTAAGGGCACTTCCATCCAGTATAGGGAACTCCGGACCGTTAACCTGGATTAGGCAGTTGTCTATTCCCAAAGCGTATAATGCTGCCAATGCATGCTCTACAGTGCTGACTCTGACGTCACCTTTACACAGAACCGTACCGCGTTGTGTATCAACCACGTGTTCTGCAACGGCATCAATGATTGGCATTCCTTCCATGTCAATGCGTTGAATCTTATAACCTGTATTCTCTGCTGCAGGATAGAAAGTCACCGTAAGTTGTAGTCCTGTGTGCAGACCTTTGCCACAAAGGGAAAAACTTCCCTTGATTGTGTTCTGTTTTGTCATACTTGTTTTATTATGATGAATGTAGGAAAAATTAGGATTTTGAACTCATTTGCTCAATTTTCTTTTCCAGTTCGTTTATCGTCTTCTGCATTTCGTTCATCTGCCTATACATCTCTGGCAGTCTTTTCACAATGGCCTGGGAGCGGAAAAAGCGCGTCATAGGCATAGGGGGAGTACCTATCAGTTCCTGATTGTCCTTCAGATTGCCTGACACCCCTGATTGTGCACCGAGTAAAACCTTATCGCCTATTGTGATATGACCGGCTATTCCTGCCTGGCCTCCGAACATACACCATTCTCCAACCTTTGTACTTCCTGCGATACCTACCAGTGCTGACATAACGGTGTTGGCTCCAATGTCAGTGTTGTGGGCTATCTGTACGAGATTATCCAATTTCACTCCATGCCTTACATAGGTACTTCCCATTGTGGAACGGTCCACACACGTGTTGGCACCTATTTCTACATTGTCTTCAATCGTGACGATGCCAATCTGTGGAATCTTGTCATATCCATCAGTGGTAGGAGCGAATCCGAAACCATCGGCACCGATAACGCATCCAGCATGGAGTGTGCAGTCGTTGCCGACCTTACAGTGATGGTATACAACCGCATTGCTGTATATTTCCGTATTGTTACCGATAGAAGCGCATTCACCTATTGTTACATGTGGATGCAATACACATCCGTCGCCTACTGTGGCGTTTGGACCGATTGCGACAAATGGCCCTATATAGCAATCCTTACCGACTTTAGCTGTGGGGGCGATAAAGGCGAGAGGGTCTATTCCCTTTTTCTTCGGCTTCATTGAGGTGTACATCTGCATCAGTTTTGCCACAGCCTCATAAGCGCTCTTTACCCTTATAAGTGTAGTGCTTACAGGTTTCTCAAGAACCAAATCCTCATCAACGAGGACAACGCTGGACTTCGTATTGTAGATATAGTTGATATACTTCTTGTTTGAAAGGAAAGAAATCGCTCCAGGCGTGCCTTCTTCAATCTTTGCAAAAGTGTTTATGATGGCGTTGGCATCACCCTCAATGCGTCCCTGTATTAGTTCCGCTATTTGTTGAACTGAAAATTCCATGTAGTCCAGTGATTTATAGTTTGTCGAGTTCTTCCTTCATCTGCTGTTGCAGTTCTTTCGCCTTCTCTGCAGCAACGCTTGCGAAGCGCTCGGTGCTGTCGGCGAAGATAATGCCACGGCTTGAATTGACCAGAAGTCCACAGTCTTTGATGATGCCATATTGGCAAACATCCTGTAAAGAGCCACCTTGTGCCCCTACGCCCGGAACAAGAAGGAAGTGCTTTGGGGCTGCTTTGCGTATGTCCTTGAACATTTCTCCGCGTGTAGCACCAACAACATACATCATGTTCTCCGGTGTACCCCATTCCTGACTCTTTGCAATGACGTTTTCAAAGAGGCGTTTCCCATCTTTGTCAGTGGTCTGCTGGAAGTCGAATGAACCTTTGTTGCTTGTGAGGGCAAGTAGGATAACCCATGTCTCCTTCTCGCTTCCATAAGCCAGGAAAGGCACTACACTGTCCTCACCCATGTAAGGGGCCACTGTTAGAGCGTCCACTTTGTATTCTCCGAAAAACGTCTGTGCATACATCTTTGAAGTGTTGCCGATGTCACCGCGTTTGGCGTCTGCTATGATGAACTGTTCCGGATAATTCTCTTGAATGTATTTTACAGTCTTTTCAAAGGACACCAATCCCTTTACGCCATACGCCTCATAGAAGGCCAGGTTCGGTTTGTATGCCACGCAGTATGGTGCCGTAGCATCAATTATCTGCTTGTTGAATGTGAAAATGGGATCTTCCTCGTCCAGCAGGTGCCTGGGCACCTTGTTGAGGTCAACATCCAGTCCTACACATAGGAAGCTTTTCTTCCGGAATATCTGTCTTACAAGTTCTTCTCGTGTCATTATTGTCAGTTGTTAGTGTATCGGTCATACAGTCGTCTGACAGTATTTTCCTGCCATGAAATCACAGTCTTGCTTTCTATCCGGTTATTGCATTATTGGCATCGTGTATTGGATGCATCAGTACTGCAAAAGTTTAACCGGTAAAGTCAAAACGGCAGTGCGCCTGTCTGACCGCCAAACCATAGGACGCCCAATCAGCCTTTCGGCATTTCCGTCTTAGGAATGTCTTTATATTGTTTTGTAGTCCTTTGACTGTCTATCAGGCGGTTAATGAATTCTGTGGCGCTTACCGTGCGCTCGTCCTCCTTCTCCTCGTCTTTCTTCATTTTTGTCAATAGTCCCATAGTCGTAATGGTTTAATGGTTCTCATTATAGTT
>CAZPNC010000046.1:12349-18144 GCA_964587945.1 uncultured Prevotella sp.
ATTATAGTTCGGCCTCTTTCATCCTCTCTGCATTCTCCGCTACGGTCAGTGCGTCCACCATTGCTTGTATGTCTCCGGCAAGGAATCCCTGCAAGTCATGTGTAGTGAAGCCTATGCGGTGATCCGTAACCCGTCCTTGTGGGAAGTTGTATGTCCGGATTTTGGCAGAGCGGTCTCCTGAAGACACCAGCGTTTTGCGCCTGCTGGCTATGTCATCAAGATATTTCTGGTGTTCTTTGTCATATATATATGTACGCAGGCGTGCCAGTGCGCGCTCCTTATTCTTCGGTTGGTCACGCGTTTCCGTACATTCAATGAGTATCTCTTCCGTTTCGCCCGTGTTCGGGTTCTTCCACATATAGCGTGCCCGCACTCCGGATTCCACCTTGTTGACATTCTGTCCACCCGCACCGCTTGAACGGAACGTGTCCCATTTTATCTCTCCTTCGTTAATCTGCACGTCGAAAGGCTCTGCTTCCGGCAGTACTGCTACGGTGGCAGCCGATGTCTGCATACGTCCGTTGCTTTCTGTAACCGGCACCCGTTGCACCCGGTGTACGCCCGATTCATATTTCAGTATGCCATATACGCCATCACCACTGACGGCGAAATCTATCTCCTTGAAGCCACCGACAGCACCTTCGCTGGTGTCAGTCACGCTGACGTTCCATCCCTTTGACTCGCAGAAACGCTTGTACATGGCGAACAGGTCGCCAGCAAAGAGGCAAGCCTCATCGCCGCCTGTACCGGCACGTATTTCCATTTCCACATTCTTTGCGTCTTCCGGGTCTTTCGGCACGAGTGCTATCTTTATCTCTTCTTCCAGTCCGGGCTGTGCTGCCTCGTTCTCTGCCAGTTGCTCACGGGCCATTTCCTTCATTTCGGAATCACTCTCGTTGGCCAGAATATCCTTTGCTTCGGCAATGGATTCAAGGCAGTCAACATAGCGCTTGCGCAGTTCCTTTATGTCCCCAAGGTCCTTGTATTCCCTTGTAAGTTTCACGAAACGCTGCTGGTCGGCTATTACTGACGGGTCGGTTATGAGGGTTGTCACCTCTTCGTAGCGCGATTCCAGACCGTCAAGTTTCTGTAGTATGTTGTTTTTGTCAGCCATTTATTGTTTTTTCTTTCTTTTGCGGTCAAGATTATTTCTTTTCTTCGTGTAATTCAGAAGATTCCGATTTCTTGCCAGTTCCTTTGCATGCAGAACATACAACCTTGCCGTCAGGACTGTACCCTGCACCTTTGCATACCATACATTTTCCTTCTCGCTTCAGCTTTTCGCTTTCCTGCATCTGCTGCTTTGTAGGTTTTGCCTTTGCCACAGACGCATTTGTTCCATTCTTGTTGATGGCACCATTTAGTGAATCCTCTACTATCGTGCTGACAAAGATGTCGCATGAAAACAGTGTAAAAGAGAATATTGTCAGTATGCAAATGCTTTTTGCTGTTTCTGGCATGATAAACAGGTTTTAGTAATTGAACTCTCCGAATTCACTTTTTATCGTAAGAGATTTCGTTCCTTCTTCCACTCGTCCTACAATCTGTGCCTCAATGTTGAACGTCTTGCTTATAGCAATGACCTTTTCAGCTTGTTCCGGTGTGACATATATTTCCATTCTGTGTCCCATGTTGAACACTTTATACATCTCTTTCCAGTCCGTTCCGCTCTGTTCGTGGATTATTCTGAACAGTGGTGGTACCGGGAACATATTGTCTTTTATTATGCGGCAGTTGTCATTGACAAAATGCAGCACTTTAGTCTGTGCGCCACCAGTACAGTGAACCATGCCGTGGATTTCGGAACGCATTTCATCCAGCATCCTTTTTATGACAGGAGCGTATGTACGAGTCGGTGACAATACCAGTTTTCCGGCGTTCACCGGTGCGCCTTCTACAGCATCCTCAAAGCGGTATCCTCCAGAATAAACCAAATCCTCAGGTACGGCATGGTCGTAACTTTCAGGATATTTCTCTGCATAATATTTAGCGAACACATCATGGCGGGCAGATGTCAGTCCGTTGCTTCCCATGCCGCCATTGTACTCCTTTTCATAAGTTGCCTGGCCAAAACTTGCCAATCCAACGATTACGTCACCCGGACGTATGGCGGCATTGTCTATGACATCGCTGCGCTTCATTCTGCACGTCACGGTAGAGTCTACGATAATGGTGCGTGACAGGTCGCCTACGTCAGCCGTTTCTCCACCTGTTGCATATATACCGATGCCCATGTCGCGCATTTCACCGAGCAGTTCGTCCGTGCCGTTGATTATTGCTGAGATTACATCTCCTGGCACAAGCATCTTGTTTCGGCCTATGGTACTTGATACGAGGATATTGTCCACCGCACCAACACACAGCAGGTCATCCGTGTTCATAATCAGGGCGTCCTGTGCAATGCCTTTCCATACGCTCAAATCACCGGTCTCTTTCCAGTACATGTATGCCAGACTGGACTTCGTTCCGGCACCGTCAGCGTGCATTATGTTGCAGTATTCCGGGTCGTTGCCGAGAATATCAGGAATGATTTTACAGAAAGCCTGCGGATAAATGCCCTTGTCTATATTTTTAATGGCATTATGTACATCCTCTTTTGCCGCACTTACACCGCGCAGCATATATCTGTTGTCCATTTGTCTTTTATTGATTTATATATTGGTTGCAAAATTACAAAAAATATTCCGAATGACAAAGATATCCCCATGAATGTTTGTTTATTGATGTTAAAAGTGTTAATTGCGTCGGTTGTGCATATCTTATTGTTTCGGAGAATGATGTGTTTTCCATCGTATGCGTGCCGTCCTGTATGATGTTGATTGTCTGACGCTTGCCAACTGCGGTTTCGTGACATTGTAAAAGAGGCACAATTGCACGGTAAAAGGGGCATGATTACATTGCAATTTGGCCGTGATTGTAACGTGAAAGCATTGCGATTGCAATGACTTCGTGCTGTGCCTGTCGGATATTATGGACAATGTTAAATTTTGATGCTATACCTGTGCGTAGTTTTAAGTTATGTTAACGATGTTTTGCCGAGGGCGAAATTGCATGTGGTGAGGTGGTTTTTCTATCAGAAAAAGTGCTTTGTGAATGTCGTCTGTCCTGCCTTTATGGGGGATGCCAATTGTGATTCACGGTATATACCGTGCTATGGCGTCCGTGCCTGCATCGGTATTGCGGTCAAAGGCATGACGGTCGTAAGTGCGTGGATATTCGGCCGTGTGCCTTATGTTCAATATTGTGTCGTAATGTGATAATTAAGGTGAAAAAATTTGGGTATTCCAACATTATTTGTTAACTTTGTCCCGAATTTGCAAACTTCAGTATGAATAGAATATCAGACACAATCGATATGGTCGTTGAGGCTCTCTCTTCACAGGAAAGTCTGGGCGGACTGTGTCATCAGATGCATGACAATGTGCCGCTGCCGTCAAATGTCTCTCTCAAGGAGATTGTTGGCTTGGCAAGGGAGATTCTTTTTCCAGGCTATTTCGGTCAGGAAAAGGTCACTCAGGATACGATAAAATACCACATAGGCGTTGCGGTGGAACGTTTCTCCCGCCTGCTGAAGAAACAGGTCGTGGCAGGTCTGTGTTTCTTTCTGGAAACGGACGAAGAGGTATCGGTGGCTGATGTGCGTGCCAAAGCTATGGCCATAACTCAGGAGATGGTGCGCAGGTTGCCGCAGATGCGCCGTGTTCTGGCCACGGATGTGGAGGCTGCGTACAATGGGGACCCTGCGGCTACGTGCTTCGGGGAAATCATAAGTTGCTATCCTGTCATACGAACGTTGGTGAATTATCGCCTGGCGCATGAGCTGCACCTGCTTGGTGTGCCGCTGATTCCGCGTATGATAAGTGAGTTGGCGCATTCGGAAACAGGCATAGATATACACCCTGCTGCAGAAATAGGACACCATTTCACAATAGACCATGGCACGGGTGTGGTAATCGGTGCTACCTGTATTATAGGCAATAACGTGAAACTTTACCAAGGTGTTACCCTCGGTGCGCTGTCGTTTCCGTTGGATGATGACGGCAATCCGATAAAAGGCATTCCTCGTCATCCCATTTTGGGCAACGATGTCATCGTTTACAGTAATGCAACGATATTGGGCCGCATAACAATTGGTGACCGTTCGGTGATAGGTGCTAACAGATGGGTTACTGACAATATCGCCCCTGACACGAAAATCTACAAGAATGTTAAGATGATGAAGGGGTTTGAGAATGGGTATGGTATATGATTGGAAAGATGAATCCGACGGCAGGGATTAGGAATAAATAAGGTGCAGGGCAGGTCTCCGGAGAGAATATATGAGGCTTTATGACGGTTGGTTGCCCGTTTTGACACCGAATGTTGCAAGACACTCACAGATAATAATTTTCAAAATTGAATATTTCTACAAATGGAATTTGAAATGATAGCCAAGACCTTTATGGGTCTTGAGGACATACTGGCACAGGAACTTATGGAACTTGGTGCCAACAACGTGGAGAAGGGCAGAAGAATGGTAGCCTTCACAGGTGATAAGGAATTGATGTATCGTGCCAATTTCTCACTTAGGACGGCGATAAGGATATTGAAACCGATAAAGCATTTTTGCGCCAAGTCCGCCGATCAGGTTTATGACGAGATAAAGCAGATAGACTGGAGCGAATATATTGGAGAGGGAAAGACATTTACCGTGGACTCAGTCGTTTACAGTGAAGAGTTCAATAATTCCCGCTTTGTGACGTATAAAGTGAAGGATGCCATTGTGGACCAGTTTCGCGAACGCACCGGCAAACGTCCAAATATCTCTGTTTCGGATGCCGATGTGCGGCTGAATATCCATATTGCCGATGACAGGGCTACCGTCTCACTGGATTCCAGTGGCGAGTCGCTGCATAGGCGTGGTTACCGCCAGGAAACGGTGGAGGCTCCGTTGAACGAGGTTCTTGCCGCCGGCATGGTCATGATGACCGGCTGGAGGGGTGAAACAGACTTTATTGACCCTATGTGTGGCAGTGGTACCATTGTCATTGAGGCAGCGTTGATAGCCAAAAACATAGCTCCGGGAGTGTTCCGCAAGAAGTATGCCTTTGAAAAATGGCCTGACTTTGATGCTGACCTTTTTGATGAGATATATAATGATGATAGCCGTGAGCGTGAGTTTGAACATCATGTGTATGGCTATGATATAGATTTCATGGCGGTGAACATGTCCAAGAATAATGTGAAGGCGGCAGGACTGTCGTCTGAGGTCACTATTGAGCAACAGGATTTCAAGGACTTTGACGGCCATGAAGAAAAGGCTGTAATAGTTACAAATCCACCGTATGGTGAGCGTATTTCTACGCCTAATATTCTTGAAACATACAAGATGATAGGCGAGAGGCTTAAGCATGCCTTCAAGGAAGGGGAAGCATGGATTCTCTCTTACCATGAGGAATGTTTCCAGCAGATAGGACTTAAGCCGAGTGTCAAGATACCTTTGTATAATGGTTCATTGGAGTGTGAGTTCAGAAAATACAGCATTTTTGACGGCAGGTTGAAGACTTTCCGTGAGGAAGGCGGCATGGTTAAGACGGAAGATGAGAAACGCCAGATGGCGGAGAAACGTCGTACATGGCAGAAGCATGATTTTGAAAAGAATCAGACTGAGCGTACTGACAATGAAGATGCGGACATATTGTCCTTTAAGTTCAGGTCTTTGGAAAAACAAAGAAGCAGAACCTTTGACCGTGAGCGCAGACCTTTTGACCGCGACCGCAAGCCTTATGGTGACAGGGATGGCCGCTCTTTCAAGA
>CAZPNC010000047.1:0-17847 GCA_964587945.1 uncultured Prevotella sp.
GTAACCGAAAATGAAACCGAAACAGGTATAAAGGTAAGACATTCCGGAATGTATCACCATGCCGGGAACACTGACAAAGGTAATGCCAGAGATGCTTGCACCCACCATTCCGAAGGCAACAAGATACCAAGGGGATTTCCTTGACCCACGGAAGAATATATCATTATTGCTCCTTGATGCCGTCAGACGACTGACACCAAGGAGCAACAGGAAGTAAAGCAGTATGACAGTAAGGAACATTTGTTTTATTGGTTATGGGGTTTTGGTTATGGGTTATTGGTCACTTCACAATCAATACAATCCTAAGGACCGGCAACCTACAACCCCATAACCCAACACCTATAAATCTATTTCTTGCGGTTTTTGCTCCATTTCCTCAGGTTATTGTATTCCTTTTTGGTAATACGCATGAACGAACCGTGCTGCGGTGCCGTAACGCCTTGGATGTCCTGAGGGTCGGAGAAGTTGCGCATGAATTTGTCCGCCTTACATATTCTGTAATGTTTCGGGCGCGAAGAGTACTCAATATAGGCAACACGCCATCCGTCTTCACCGTCAATCTTGAAAGCGGAAACGCCCTCACACTTCTTGTTTCCTTCAAAGTTCACGTAGTCATCCTCCACAGGTTCACTCCACGGACCACGCAGACTCTTTGCCGTAGCGGTGAAAAGTCCGGGCTTGCCACCCTCCTTCTTTATCATCATGTGGAAGAGACCGTCAGCCGGAACGTAGTTGATGTCAGCGTCAATGGTGGCATATCCCCAGTCAAAGAGAGGCTGTGGCTGCGTAATATTGGTGAAAGTCTTGTCTGCATAAGAGTAATACATACGGTCATACTTCTCCTCCGAGCGGTTCCACATGGAGTAATAGATGAAATATCCGCCCTTACTTCCATCCTTCCAAACGTAAGTCTCATCCCAGAATATCTGCGGAGCCCACACACGGTTGACCTTACTCCAATCTTTATAAACAGGTGTTATGCTCTTGTCATCACCATCACAGAATATGTCAAGACCCTTGCGGTAGTCGAATGTCGTTGACTTCCAGTTGACAAGGTCATCGGATGCCAGCAGGTCTATGCCGTAATTGTCCCAGGCAGAAGCCTTTCCGAGTTTCTTGGTCATAGAGTTGTTCATGTCAGTAGTGACCATTATGTACCTTTTCATGTCGTGCGAACGGCATATATATGCGTCACGCGTGCCGCCTTCAATGCCCGCCAGTCTATAACTTGAAAAGATAGAGTCACCGCCTATGATGTCCTCATAGTTCAGACCGTCTTTACTGACAGCGAAAGCCGTCCACTGTCCCTTGTCACTCATGTGGCAATAAAGGTAGTAATCCCCCTTCTGTGGGTTGACCGCCTGCGCTCCGAGTGTCATGGCTGCAAGGCAAACAGATACGAATAATTTCTTCATAGCTTTGTTGTTATAAGTTAGTATTTGGTTTGTATTCATTTTCCGAAATCCTCAATTTCCCTCAATCGTGCCACAGCTTCAGCCACACTCGCCACATTTTTAATCACACAACGGTTGTGACCGCCTACGACCCTCAAGTCACAGTAACGCGGATGGACTGTCACATAGTTGAGAATGTTATCAAAGCATGGACTCTTATAGAACACACTGTCTGGTTTTTCCACAAACTGCAACTGCATCTGGTGCTGCTTCAGGATAACCTTCTCACATCCAAGACGCTTGCCTAACCTGCGGAGCATAACCACCTGCATCAGTTCCTCGCCCTCTTTCGGCACAGGTCCGAACCTGTCCTCCATACGTTTGCGGTATGCTTCAAGGTCACTGTCAGTCTGTATACTGTCCAACTCACGGTAAAGGCTCATGCGTTCACTGCTTCCGGGCACATAATAGTCAGGGAAATACATCTGCAAATCGCTCTCGACGTTACAGTCATCCACGAAGTCCTCACCCGTGAGTTCTTCGCCCTCCGCCAGTTGTTCAGCGTAAAGGTCTTGGAATTCATCATTCTTCAGTTCGTTGACTGCCTGCGAAAGAATCTTCTGATATGTCTCATATCCAAGGTCTTCCATAAATCCTGACTGCTCCGCCCCAAGCAGATTACCGGCTCCACGGATATCAAGGTCCTGCATGGCAAGACTGAATCCGGAACCGAGGTCGGCAAAAGTCTCCAACGCCTCCAGCCTTCTTCTGCTGTCGACAGGCAGACACGTCAGCGGCGGTGCAAGGAGATAACAGAACGCCTTGCGGTTACTACGCCCCACCCTGCCCCTCATCTGGTGCAAATCAGACAGTCCGAAGTGGTTGGCATCATTGATAATGATGGTGTTTGCATTAGGTATGTCAATGCCATTCTCCACTATTGTCGTTGACAACAGAAGGTCATAGTCATGGTCAATGAACCCCATAACAATCTTTTCCAGTTCTTCCGGCTTCATCTGTCCATGCCCGATGGCTATGCGGCAGTCCGGAACATGACGTTCTATGATACGTTTTATATTTTCAAGGGTAGCAATACGGTTGCAGACAAAATATATCTGTCCGTCGCGACTCATCTCAAAATTTATGGCATCCGTTATCAGTTCCACAGAGAATGTCGCCACCTGCGTGTCTATCGGATGACGGTTCGGCGGCGGAGTGCGCATGATGCTCATGTCCCTTGCACCCATAAGCGAGAACTGCAACGTCCTCGGTATAGGTGTAGCCGACATTGTCAGCGTATCGACATTTGTCTTTATCTGGCGCAGTTTTTCCTTGGTAGAAACGCCGAATTTCTGTTCTTCGTCAATTATCAGCAGGCCCAGATCATGCCATTTCACAGTCTTCGTCAACATACGGTGCGTCCCCACGAGTATGTCTACCTTGCCTTCCTCCAGCCGCTGCATCACATCCTTCGCCTGTTTCGTCGTGCGTGCCCTTGAAAGATAATCCACCGTCACCGGCAGTCCGGTGAGTCTCTTGGTGAACGTCTTGAAGTGCTGGAACGCAAGCACCGTTGTAGGTACGAGAACAGCCACCTGTTTTGAGTCACATACAGCCTTGAAGGCAGCACGTATCGCCACTTCCGTCTTACCGAAGCCCACATCCCCACACACCAGTCTGTCCATAGGTCGTGCAACTTCCATGTCGTGCTTCACCTCCTGTGTGGCCTTTGTCTGGTCCGGTGTATCCTCATACAGGAAAGAGCCTTCCAGTTCTTGCTGCAGATAAGAGTCTTTGGCAAAGGCAAAACCTTTTTCGTGGCGACGGGTGGCATACAGTTTTATCAGGTCACGGGCTATATCCTTTATGCGTTTCTTGGCCCTTTCCTTGATACGTTCCCACGCTCCCGTGCCGAGAGTGGACAGTCTTGGCGGCTCACCACTGTCAGCCCTGCGGTATTTACTTATCTTGTACAGTGCATGGATGCTCACGTCCACCTTGTCATTCTTCTGGTAAACGATGCGTATCACCTCCTGATAGCCGTTTGAAAGCGTGCCGTCCGCATTCTTTGTCACCGTAGGCACACGCACAAGTCCTGCAAACTTGCCTATGCCGAAGTCCACATGGACTATGAAGTCGCCAGGTTCCATCTCCTGCAACTCCTTCATCGTCAATGCCATCTTGCCTTTCTTGGCCGTCTGCGCCTTGAGTTGGTACTTATGGAAACGCTCGAATATCTGATGGTCAGTAAACAACACCATCTGCATCACATTATCCACATATCCCTCATGCACAACACCTTTTACCGGAGTCCACTTCAATTGATGCCCGCCACTGGATGATGCTGTCACGTTCTGCATGATATCCTTCAGTCTCTCCTGCTGTTTGTCACTGTCAGAGAGTATGAAAATATCGTAGCCTTTCAGAGAATAGTCCTCCAATGTCTGTGCCAACAGGTCAAAATTCTTATGCAACAGTGGCTGCGGCAAGCAGGAAAAGCCTGATGTGTCATCTGCATTCCGTAGTTCCACGACTTTATACGGTTGCACGCTTTTCTCAAATTGCGTGGCGGTACAGAGATTAAGGCTTGCCGTGAGCTCCCTTACGATGTCCGCCTTCTCCATCTCCGTAGCCACGGATATGCGGTCAGACATTGCCTGTTGGGAGAAACCGTCCTTATATATATAGTCCACGGCATCCACAACATATTGCAAGTCGTGTGTCACAAGAATGCTGTCGTCTGGAAGGAAGTCCGGAAACGGTATCTTCTCTGTATCTGTCCGTGCTATTTCCGGTACTATGCTGACACTGTCAAGCATCTCCATCGACAACTGGTCCTCTACATTGAAGGTGCGCATTGTGTCTATCTCATCATCGAAAAAGTCCAGTCGGAAAGGCTGTTCCGAACTATACGAATAAACATCCAATATGCTTCCACGCAACGCGTACTGCCCCGGTTCGTACACATAGTCCTCCTCACGGAAACCGAGTTCACGCAATTGCCTTGCCAACTGCGTTATGTCTATGTGCTGTCCCTTTTGCAGTGTCACACAATTAGTGTCAAGATTCTGCCGCGATATGACGAGTTCTGCCAAAGCAGCAGGATATGTCACTATTACTGGAGGCAGGGATTGGGATTTGGATAGTGCAGTAAGTACCTCCGTGCGCATTATCTCACCGGAAGCATCACGCTGTCCGTACTTCACCGCCCGCTTGTAGGATGAGGGGAACAGCAGTACATCCGCACCGCCTATAATATTGGAGAAGTCTTGATACAAGTATCCAGCTTCATCCGCATCACGCATAATGAACAGCATACAGCGCCGCACACCTACTTGTGCAGCAGCGAAATACATGGCAACGGAGGACTGCGTAAAACCACTTATCGTGACCTTACGCTCAGTCTTATTCTTCAGTTGCTGCACCAATGCCTTGGTCTGCGGATGCCTGGCATAAAGCGTTAAAAGTTCATTCAGTAACATAAATCACTGCAAAAGTACGAAATTTTTCTTTAATATCTTTGCTGTTTTAAGAATATTTCGTACTTTTGCAATAATAAAATAACCACACTAACAACAATGCACACAAGCGACAGCATAATAATAATCCCAACATACAACGAGAAGGAGAACATTGAAAAAATCATACGTGCCGTTTTCTCGCTTGCAAAACCATTCCACATACTCGTCATTGACGACGGTTCGCCTGACCATACGGCCGACATCGTGAAGCGACTGATAAAGGATGAGTTCTGCGGACAACTGTTTATAGAAGAGCGTACAGGCAAGCAGGGATTGGGAACGGCCTACATCAAAGGCTTCAAATGGGCTTTGGAGCGTGACTACCAATATGTCTTCGAGATGGATGCAGATTTCAGTCACGACCCGAAAGACCTTCCACGACTATATGCATCATGTGCTGATGAGGGCTACGATGTTGCCATCGGTTCACGCTATGTCAGTGGTGTGAACGTGGTGAACTGGCCCATGGGACGCGTATTGATGTCTTATTTCGCATCCCAATACGTGCGTTTCGTGACGGGATTCAAGGTACATGACACCACAGCAGGCTTCAAATGCTACAGACGCAGGGTGCTGGAGACCATCGAACTGGACAAAATCCGCTTCAAGGGGTATGCGTTCCAAATAGAGATGAAGTTCACGGCCTACAAGATAGGATTCAAGATAAAAGAGGTTCCGGTAATCTTCGTCAACCGGCAGGAGGGCGTAAGCAAGATGAACGGCGGAATATTCGGTGAGGCTTTCTTCGGGGTGATGCGCCTTAGGCTTGACGGATGGACAAGGAAATATCCCAAGATAAAAGGGAATTAATCCGCTTCCAGATGACAGATTGAGACTGTCCGGTCACAAGAAGGACAGACGCTGCCGGCATACCCCAAAAAGACAGCTCTGTAAAAGGGCCTTGATTACACGGTAAAAGTGCCCTGATAACACAGTAAAAGCAATGCTATTACAAGGTTATCAGGGCACTTTTACCGTATGGCCTGTTTTGTTCACTCCCACAACATCCAGTCGTCTTCTTCATGAGGACTGAATTCAAGCAGAAGTTGCTGCACCTGTTTGGAACAGTCATTGAGCCGATACCACCCACGGGTATCTGTCTTCTGCACCGCCCCGCCACTCGTACGGCTCTCCGCACGCAGCCACTCTGACACAGCCATATACACTTTCTCACGGTTCTGCGGGTCAAAAAGTGTGTTGGTGATATTGTAAACATTCAGTGCAATACGCCTTACAGGCATACCGTCCGGGTATGCCTCCTTCAATATTAAAAGTATGTGGCATTCGTATTGCATATCATTTTTCTCCACTTACCTGACAAAAGGCCGGAGATGTAAAGAATATATTTTGTTGAAAGAGCCTACAACACAAAAGAAGTGAAGAGCGGACCCTTAACGATGCTCACTCTTCACTCTATTCCTACACGTAAAATAGTGTTTGCTTTCTTTGTTGTTTCAGGGAAGACACTATAATTAAGCCAGAGTAATCTTATTGTCCTCTGTCGTTACGATTTTCCCTTCTTTAAGTAACCATCCAAGCCCGAGATACACGTCTTCCACAGCAACTTTAACAGCCTTGGCCAGTTCTGCCGCCGTGAGAGGTGTTTCTGTAGCAGCAAGAATCTGATAAATGTCGCCTGCACGGAAACCGGCATTCTCTGCATTTACATAGATTACAGTGGCTTTCTTTGCTGTAGTCTTAACAGCAGAAGTCTTTGTAGCGCAAGCTCTTGTTGCTTTCTTTTCTGTGGCAGGCTTTGTCGCTACTGCCTTTTTTGTTGTCTTTTCTACCATTTTTCTCTGTTCGTTTTTTGTCATCCTCCCCTTTTCTTTCTCTAAAGAAAGGACAATCTGATTGCTTATAAAAATTTTTATAGTGCAAAGTTAGTGATTTTCAATGGAAAAGGGTGTCTTTTTCACTTAAAAAGACCCCCTTTTCATCGAAATTGTTGACAAATGTCAACAGAGCGGTACATTTTCACCGTTGATTACATGTATTTTTGTAGAGAGGGCATTGTGCGCGCTCACAACAAGAATCAGAACCTCATGGTGTTACTCTTCCTTTTTTATCTCCAGTCGGAGTTCTTCCAACTGTTTTGTATCTATACCGGAAGGTGCATCGAGCATGACATCACGCCCACTGTTGTTCTTAGGGAATGCGATACAGTCACGTATGCTATCAAGACCGGCCATTATGCTGACAAAGCGGTCAAGGCCGAATGCAAGACCGGCATGAGGTGGCGCACCATACTTGAAGGCATTGATAAGGAATCCGAACTGTGCCATGGCACGTTCCTCCGTGAAGCCCAGTACCTCAAACATCTTAGCCTGAAGGTTTCCGTCATGGATACGAAGTGAGCCACCACCGACCTCTATGCCATTGCATACGAAGTCATAAGCCTTGGCACGAACCTTTGCCGGATCGGTGTCAAGCAACGGTATGTCATCCGGATTCGGCATGGTGAAAGGATGGTGTGTTGACATAAGACGCTGTTCCTCTTCACTCCATTCAAAGAGTGGGAAATCAATAATCCACAGGCACTCAAACTTGTTCTTGTCCATAAGACCCAGCCTCTTACCCATCTCAAGGCGCAGAGAACAGAGTTGTATGCGTGTCTTGTTGGCATTGTCACCGGAAAGTATGAGTATAAGGTCACCTTTTTTAGCACCGGCCTTGTCTGCCACTGCCTGCAACTGCTCCGCATTATAGAACTTGTCTATACTTGATTTGATGCTACCGTCTGCATTCAACTTAATGTAAACGAGACCTTTGGCACCTACCTGCTGAGACTTCACGAAATCAGTGAGCTGGTCCAACTGCTTGCGAGTGTAACTTGCACAACCTTCTGCCACTATACCGCCAATATATTCTGCACTGTCAAAAACCTGGAACGTGCCGAGTTTCAACACGTCCATCATCTCGACAAACTCCATACCGAAGCGCAAATCAGGTTTATCTGAGCCATATTTTGCCATTGCTTCGTGCCATGTCATCTGACGAAGTTTCTCCGGCAGTTCAACACCACGCACCTCCTTGAAGAGGTGGCGTGCCATTTCTTCAAAGATACTTATAACATCCTCCTGGTCAACGAATGACATCTCGCAGTCAATCTGTGTGAACTCAGGCTGACGATCAGCACGGAGGTCCTCATCGCGGAAACATTTCGCTATCTGGAAATAACGGTCAAAACCAGACACCATCAGAAGTTGCTTCAGGGTCTGGGGGCTTTGCGGCAGTGCATAGAACTGTCCGGGATTCATGCGTGACGGTACAACGAAGTCACGTGCGCCTTCCGGTGTAGAGCCAATGAGGATTGGTGTCTCGACCTCTATGAACTGACGGGAGTCGAGGAAGTTACGTATGAGTATGGTCATACGGTGACGAAGCTCAATGTTTTTCCTCACACACGCACGGCGAAGATCAAGATAACGGTACTTCATCCTCAGTTCATCACCGCCATCAGTGGTGTCTTCTATGGTGAAAGGCGGCGTGAGACTCTCACTGATAATCTTCATATCAGTGACGAATATCTCAATGTCACCAGTAGCAAGTTTCTTGTTCTTAGAGTAACGTTCGGCAACCTGACCGGTAGCCTGTATCACGAATTCACGTCCGAGATGGCCTGCCATCTCTCTAAGTGCTTCCGGAGCATCCTCGTTGAACGCCAATTGTGTGATTCCATAGCGGTCTCTAAGGTCAACAAAATTCAGCGCGCCAAGATTGTGCACGCCCTGTACCCAGCCTGCAAGTGTCACAGTCTGGCCAACATTCTCAATGCGGAGTTCTCCGCAGGTGTTTGTTCTGTACATTATTTATAATATGTTTATTTGTTTTTCTTATGACGGTTATTCTTCCACCATGTTTTCTTCCTTCAACTGTTTAAGGAATGCCTCCACGTCACGGCGTGCAGTTTCTGTATCTATATCAAATTCTGCTACCAACAACGTCACGAGGTCTTCGAAGGAGAATTCTCCTTCTTCCATCCGTTTCCACAAGCAATCGGATGATCCATTTAGAGAGACGATTTTGGAAAAATCAACATTATGCCTACCCAGTGGCACTACTACAGAAATGCCACAGACTTCATTACGTTCTAAACCTTCTTTTATTCTCATGTTATTATTATCATTTTGTTATGTGTAATATTTCCTTTATATTGGCTATTGCCTGCATTGGATAGTGATATGTCTTCCATGTCAACAGCAGCCAGCGTCTTATGGGTTTCAACAATAGCCATACCCGCCAATAGAGACGATACGAAATGGCATTAACGGAATCAAGTTCCGTACTGCCTTTACGATAGAAGCCCAATGCAATTGCCACCACATTCTGCCGTCTGACGAATTCCGGAGTATAGTTGCCATCACCACACATTGTTATAATATCGCCATCAATACCCGTTATACGATGAAGGACGAACTTGTTGCGTCGTACTAATCTCGCCAGTATGACATCGCCTATTCTTAACGTTTCAGGTGGTGCCGACAGCAGAGCCATATCACGATTATCCTCGAGAAAAGGCCTCATGCTGAAGCCACATAGTGGCAATGTTACAGTTTTCCCAACATTTACATACTTTTCTACCAATGTAATTATTGCATTACCATTCGACTCCATTGTAGAATCATCATTTTTTCCTATTCCTTCTTCCATTATTCAATCCTCCAAGAAACGACGACAGACAAATGCGGAATCCGCATCAGGCAGGCAGTGCAACGTTGCCATTCTGACCTTAGAGACAAAAGAAGACAACACTTTACACATAGGTTTAGATATATCCTTTTCATCTTGCATGAAAGAACAAGCCGTAAGAAGCGTAACAAAAGCATTAAGAGACGACAACGGCTCAACATGATTTACTGTGTCACGCTGTATCTTCAACAGAGCGCCAAGCGGGACTTCTACATTCCGATAGCATGCAGTCTTACCACTCCATGGCGAACCGAAGAGCACTGGCTGACCGTCGACAAGGCGTATTACAGGGTTGTCATCATTGATTAGGTCACAGTCTTCTATATTATTCAGCCAATTTGCAACATGCGTACTCTTACCTGTTCCGCTTTCAGCGATAAAAGCATAAGCCTTGCCTTGGTGCCTTACGACGGAGGCATGAATCAGAAGAGTGTCATAAAAGGAGGCACTGAAGGCGTAAGAAATCATCAATGCGCTGTTCAGTCCGAAACATTTGGATTGTTCGTCACCCTTTATTGCACAGTGGCACTCGTCAAAACGCTGCGACGTTATAAGCAGAGCGCATGGCACACCGGTAAAGTCACGGATAAGAAACTGATATCCACCACCGGTTATCTTATCCAGACGCGTGATACCATTACCAGTATCTGCCTCAACAACTAATTGTCTGTCCACAGCCGGGACTTCCCGCATACGGCGTTCAAGTGTAAAACGCAACAATGGTTTGGCTTCTTCTTCGTACTTGGCCTTGAATGGAATAAAAGCCGGAATGATTTCATCCAGCCACAATTCCTCATAATCGTGTATTATCCTTACATTATGTCCACCAATCCGATAGTCCATAATCACTCTTTACGTATGGCTACAAAACGGAATTCTCCTTGGTCAATGTGCTTGACAAGATAACCCTGTTTCTGAAGCTTCTTCACCTGCTGGCCATATTTCTTGTCAATATCCTTGACACTGTTGGCAAAGGTTATGCTGCAAATACGGTTTTTCTCGCCCTTATTTGCCATAAAATCCGCCAATTGTTTGGAGAGGGACTCTCTACCGAAGAGAAACTCTGTCTTTTTCTCCAACTGCGCACTATCAAGCTGGAGTTCATCGGTAATATAGACAACGGAGTCCATCGGTGACAGTGCTACTCCATAGATATAGAGTTTACCGGCATCTACATACTCGATTCTTTTCTTATCAGCCTTTGCCTTTTTACTGGCTTTCTTTTCCTTTTGGGGCGGCATATTCCCTTTTTCGGGCGGCATGCCGCCCCTCTCTGGCTTGGCAGCGACAGTGGTCATAACCGTTAACGCCAGTAATATTGTCAGTATTCTATTCATTTTCCTATATATATTATTAATGTGTATTATATCTTCTTGCTCAGGAAACGACGCATTTTCCGTTCCGCCGTCTTCCTGATCTGACGCACACGCTCCCGTTTCAGGCCACGTTCTTCCGCTATCTCCGACATAGTCTGGTGTTCTACCGTTCCTATTCCATAAAAAGAAGTAATCACAGCCTGCTCTCTCTCGTTGAGAACATGCAATGCCTGCTGCAGGGAGAAACTGACCTCTTTATTCTCCACGACATCTTCCGTCATCGGTTTACCCGTTTTCATCATATCGCCAAGCGTATTTGACTGTCCGGGATGCAACGGAACATCTGTGGAAAAGCGCCGTACATCCTTATCTTCAGTCTTTCCGCTCTTCGGCAATGTCATCATGGGCCCCTGCACTGGCAATGCCTGTTGCATGGCTTTCCTTACCTCCCATACGGCATAACCGACAAAACGTCCGTCCTTCTTTGGTATCCATTTGCGAGCAGTAAGCATCAACGCTATGTTACCTTCACTTATAAGGTCGTCCATATTAACGCCCTTGTCAGCATATTGTCGTGCTATGCTGACAACAAAACGTAGGTTTGACGTGACGAGTCTTTCAAGAGCCGCCTCGTCGCCAAGTTGTATCTTTGCGGCCAGCGCACGCTCTTCATCATCGCTTAACGACGGAATGTTGCGTATTTCCTGCCAATAGGCATCAAGTGTGTCGATTGATTGCATAGGATTTATATTTTTAATAGTGGTTTTATAGGAAAGTTTACAGCCATATCTCAAACAGTCTGGAGAGCCAACCTCTTGTCTTCTGCCAACGGGTGCGCCACGAATCCCATTTTTCCGGTGTCAGAAGGAAACTTTTCTGCTTATCGGCATCAAAGAGTCTTGACAGTTCCGCCGTGGTGTTCTTGTCTATAATGACAGCATTTGCCTCATAGTCCCAACTCAATGAACGTGCATCAAGGTTACAACTGCCCACAGTACACACCCTGCCGTCAACCATTATGATTTTGGTATGATGGAAACCGTTTTGATAGATATACACTTCAGCACCGCGTTTCATCATCCAATGCAAGTGGTAGAAAGAGCAGTCAGGCGACATTGGGATGTCACTCTTCTCCGCCATCATCACTTCCATCTTCACACCGCGTTTCAATGCCCTCTTGATGGCCTTCTTGACAGAATGCGTAAGAGTCAGATATGGATTGAGAATCTGTATGCTGTCCTTCGCATTGTCAATCGCGGATATATAGAACTGGCGCATTATTTTGTTCGTCGTATGCGGCTCGCGGTTTATAATGCCAACTATCTTGCGGTACGCTGTGGCCGTGGTATCGGACTTCAGACCCTTGAAATAGTCCGCAGGCGTATAACCTCTGTAATATTTTTCGCCATGGACATTCTGCTTCGCCGTCTTGTTCCACATACGCAGGAATATACGTTGCAACGTATTCACCTCCTCGCCGTCGATGCGGCAGTGCATATCGTGCCATGCTCCAACCGCTTCCGTACCATGGATGTAATAGTCGGCCACATTCATACCTCCGATATAGGCAATCTGTCCGTCAATGACAACTATCTTACGGTGGTCTCTATGAAACACGTGATTTATCCAAGGGAAGCGCACAGGGTCAAATTCATGTATTTCAATACCCTGCTCACGTATCATATCAAGGTGGCGGTTCTTCAACGGGCGGTTGTTGGACATATTGCCAAAGGCATCAAACAGCGCTCTTACCTCCACCCCTTCCTTTACCTTTTGGGCAAGGAGGCGCACCAGTTCACCGGTGATGGAATCGTTGCGGAAGTTGAAATACTCCAGATGTACACTGCTCTTGGCCTGCCTTATGGCAAGGAACAAATCATCGAATTTCTCCTGTCCGTTGCGAAACAGTGTAATACTGTTGTCGTGTGAGAATGTTATGCCACAACTACGGAGGTCACGCACCACCAACGAGTCGGCCGTATCGCCACGACTGCCGGCAGCGGTCCTTACACTGTCGTTTACAGGTGCTGCCCCAATGGCAGTAGATGTAGCGGCAAGTACGGTTGCCACAATTGCAGATAACAATAATCTCTTCATCTCTATTATCGTGCATCAGCCTGCACCAGGCTTCTGATATGGACATCTGTCTGCGGGAATGGTATTTCTATATCGTGGGCGTTGAGAGTATCATAGATACATTCCAATATGACACCATCATCAGCATACTGCGTGAATACGTTGACCCAAACTATGACTTTCAGCACAAGTGCAGAATCACCAAGTTCCTTCAATACCACTTTGCAGCCCTTTTCCCGGTCAATGCAGTCCAGTTGGTTCACTGCGTCAATTATAAGCTTCTTCGCTTCAGCCACTTTCGTACCGTAAGCCACACCTACGTCCAGCACGTGCAGTTCGTAACCATGGTTACGGGTCATGTTCTTATAGTTCTTTGTGAACAGCTGCGAATTTTGAAAAGCAATCACCGAACCGTCCACGGTGTCTATCATTGTGGAGGTATATGATATGCTTGACACCGTACCGCGTATGCCATCGCACACTATCAGGTCGCCAATCTTTATGCGTCCCATCATGAGTGATATGCCATAGTATATGTTTTCCAACAAGTCCTTGGATGCAAAACCGATACCGGTGGACAGACCTCCGGAGATAATGACTATCCACTGACTGGAGATGTTGAAGATACCGAGCGACACAAGGAACCAAACGCCCCATATAACGACCTGCATAACATTCTTGACCATCATGAACCGCTGGGCGGCATTGCCGGCATCACGTTGTTCAAAATAATATTTCACAAACGCCTTTGCAGTGTGGTTGATATAGTTAAAGACGAACCACAGCGTTATGACCAGTGCTATACCGAAGATACTTGCCTTGAAATTCGGTGTATCAATAAAGTGTTTTGTGAAGAGTTTCAGGGTAAGGTCCGTGAGATTGAATACGCCTGCCGCCCAATATAGGCTAAGCACTACGGAGAACACAGCCGACACTGGCAGCAACACCCAATAGATAGCATTATTGTACCACGTGTCTGTAATTGGTTTTTCATCAAGATGCTTCTTGACTGCATAGCCACGGAACCAGTCGCGCAGGCAGATGATGGTGAGGATACACGTAAGCTGCATTATCCACCAAATGAGTATCTGCACAGAGAGCAAGGTATAGCCAATGAGAGAACAGAAAAGGGAGACGACGAACACAAACTGCGAGAAGGAGGCATACCCCCTATCACTGCGACCTACAGCGGCCTTAAGTTTGCGCAATGTATGCCACTGCCACAGGCAACAAACCAGAAGTACGGGTGGAAAGATGAGGTTGACAAGTATATTCGGTATCAACACCACGCGGAAACTAATAACTATAAAGCCATTTACCAGTAAAGGCAGATATATATATAGCGTTTTCAGCGTCTTTGCTGCTTCCACACGTAGCAGTGTGGAGATAATGATGACACTCATAAGCCATGCAAACTGCACAAGCAACGAAGATGCCATAACGAGGAAATCCTGCGTTGCAAGAGCCTGCACAATCCCTAATATCACAGCAAACGTAACGGCAGTGGAAGCAAGAATGAAGCATGTACGCTTGGCAAGGAACCACTGTCCGGCCTCACCGAGCATCCCTTTGCGTATCAGTTTGGTAGCAAGCCATCTCACTATCAACTGATTCAACAGCACGGCAATAAAGCCGTAGAATGCGATTACAATGAAAATGCCGAGCATCCAACGAGCATCCCATTGCGATTTTACATTATTATAACTGTTATACTTTTCCCCTATACTCTCGCGTGTTTCCGAATAATAGTCGTGAATGCGTGTAAGTATGGAGAAATAATTGTCTCCGCCGTTTATGAAAATGCTGTTTTGCAGTTCAGAATACTTGGTATTGGCATAGTCATTGAGATACTTCAGACGGCTCTCCGTCATCTTATAGTATGTGATGTATTCGCTAAGCTGGTCTCTGTCCTCCACCACCATCCGGCGAGTATTGACCGCAAGCGCCAAACACACGTTGCGGTCGGTCTTGGCTTGGTTATCAAGAACCATCACAGGCATGGACTTCAGGCACTGTATAAGGCTGTCAATGCGCGCAACCTCGCTGTTACTTTTCTCTACAAGAGACGTGAACGGAATGAGATGTCGCTCAAAATCCTTATAGTCACGTATGGCTTCGTGACAAGCGTACGACAGGTCGAAGACATAACCGTCCTTCTGTGAATATAGCATCAGGGCGTTCTGATTACTACTCTGCATCGTTTGCATAAGTGTACGGAACACTCTACGCTCGTCTTTCCTCATCATAGCCTGCTTCTGCCCATACTCTTCATGATACTTCGTGAGTTCATTCCGCAATATGCGTAGAGTGTTGCTAAGACTATCCTCTTTAAGCACCGCATTCGCAGGTGTCACCATCAGCAGTCCAAACAGCAGGAGTATATATAATCTTAGTTTTGTCATTGACATGTAATTTGGTGCAAAGTTATAGTTTTTTTTTCATATACACAAATTTTTCTGTTGCTTGTTTGGACGTGGTTCACATTATAATATATAGTGACAAGGGTTGGTGTTTTGAGTATTCTTATCGGTATGCGAACGCCGTAAGAATATTTTTTTGCGTCTTAATGCACATTTTTCCAATACCATTTGCTTGTTTGCTGAAAAAAGTCGTACCTTTGCATATTGAATGAAACAACTTCTTAGTATATGAAATATGATTATCTAATTGTCGGTTCCGGACTTTTCGGAGCCACATTTGCATATCGTGCCACACAGAGAGGCAGAGTATGTCTGGTTATAGACAAACGTCAATGGCTCGGTGGAAATGTACACTGCGAATGCAAAGAGGGTATCAATATACATCAATATGGTGCGCATATCTTTCATACATCCAACAAACAGGTGTGGGATTTCGTCAACTCCATAGCCGAGTTTAACAGATACACGAACTGCCCGGTGGCTAACTATAAGGGGAAGTTGTACAACATGCCATTCAACATGAACACGTTCTACCAGATGTGGGGCGTAACAACACCAGAAGAAGCACAGGCCAAGATTGACGACCAGAAGGCAAAAGAACTCAAGAAACTGGAGTTCATAGGAAAAAATGATGCGATATACCATCGTGAACCGGCCAACCTTGAGGAACAGGCACTGCTGCTGGTTGGCCAGGATATATACGAAAAGCTCATAAAAGAGTACACAGAGAAGCAGTGGGGGCGCAAATGCAGGGAGCTGCCGGCATTCATCATAAAGCGATTGCCGGTAAGGATGCTTTTCGACAACAACTACTTTGACGACCGGTATCAGGGCATTCCTATTGGAGGTTACAACAAACTTATTGACGGTCTGCTGAAAGGTGTGGACTGCATTACAGGTATAGATTTCTTCAATGAGACTGTAGACCACCCTCTTCTTGCTGGCATTAAAGGGGCATTAAAAGACAATTGGAGAACTATTGCCAACAAATTGGTATACACAGGAGCGCTTGATGAATACTTCGGGTATAAACTCGGAAGGCTGGACTGGCGCACAGTGAACTTCAAAACACGTGTATTGGACACGCCAAACTATCAAGGAAATGCTGTAGTGAACTACACAAGCCATAATGTTCCTTTCACAAGAGTGATAGAACACAAACACTTTGAAATGTTCGGAAAAGAGGTATATGACTGTCCGAAAACAGTAATCAGCGAGGAATATTCTACTGAATACAAAGAGGGCATGGAGCCATACTACCCTGTAAACGATGCACGAAACAATGCCCTGGCGGAAGATTACCGCAAGATGGCAGCAAAGGAACAAGACATAATCTTTGGCGGAAGACTGGCACAATATCGTTATTATGACATGGCGCCGGTGATAGAAGAAGTCATGAACATTGAATAAAGAGAACTATAATGCGAGGAATATTCAACAGAGTTGAGTTGCTACTGGGTAATGACGTGATGAAACGCATTGCATCATGCAATATTATTATAATAGGTGTAGGCGGTGTAGGCTCATGGTGCGCTGAGAGTTTGGTAAGATCAGGAATAAGATACCTGACAATCGTTGACAGTGACCGTGTGTGCATCACCAACATCAACCGGCAACTGATGGCAACTACCAATACCGTAGGGATGGTAAAGGTGGACGTATTGCGCGAAAGGCTTCTGGATATCAATCCTGATGCCGACATTATAACGATGCAGGAGATTTACAGTGACGACAACAATGCTCACTTTCACCTTGACGATTATGACTATATCATTGACTGCATCGACTCTCTGAAAGACAAGATGGCACTACTATTGAATGCAGCAAACACAAAGGCAAGAGTATTTTCATCCATGGGTGCGGCTCTGAAACTTGACCCGACGCAAATAAAGGTTGCAGAATACTGGAAGGTTCGCGGCTGCCCTTTGGGTGCAGCACTTCGCAAGAAAATGAAACGGGCAAAACTAAAACCAGCCAAACCCATCATGTGTGTGTATTCCGAAGAACTGCTTGAGAACAAAGGCAGCAATCCAAAATGTGGCGATGCTGATTGTATTTGTGCCAAAGTGAAAGCAGAAGCAATACAGAAAGGCGGTAACAGCATAGACTCCCACGACTGGTCAGCGTCAAAGGCGCAGATAAACGGTACCCTTTCCCACATAACTGCAATCTTCGGCTTCACCATTGCAGGCATGGTGATGCAGGATTTGGCATCCACATCCCCAATGTCCGAATAGCAGAAAAACAATCACAAGAACGGCCAATGCCCCTCTTTTTGTCGATCAAAACATAGTTTTAAGGACAAAGCGAGGGGCGTTTTGGTATAATAAATAAAGTATTTGATACAAATAAACAGTATAAAGCAAAAAAACAACGTAACTTTGCAGGCTGAAAGAATATTATCCATCTAACCTATAATGAAATTATT
>CAZPNC010000048.1:0-17600 GCA_964587945.1 uncultured Prevotella sp.
TTATATCCGTACCACATATAACTGTTAGGCGGTAAAGGCTAATGCCCTACATTTGCCGTTTTTCGGCATTATCTGCAAAATATAAGCGGGATGCGATCCATTAAAATGGGCGAATCCCGCTGTCTTATTACATCCCTTCCGAAATAGGAAAGGGACTGTTCCTTCAGAATATTACTTCACGAACTTGATGTTATCTTTCACTACAGTACCCTTGTAAGAGTCACTTACACGTTGTCCGGCAAGGTTATACAGAACGGCATTGCCATTTGTTGCCGCAGCCTTCACTTCACCTACAGCGGTGATGATGGTAGCGGTTGTAGCCTCACCGAGGCCTCCCATCTCATTGGCTGCGCGCACTGTCCAGATGGCAGAAGCGTCATCAACCTCATAAGAGTTGGCTGTTGTAGTTGTGACATACTTGCCATCCTTGAAGATGACCCAGCATAGAACATAGTCATTATTGTCCCATGTCATTGCTTTCGTATCAGCAGACACCTTTACATTGGCAGGTGCAGAAGCCTGTTCTGTAAGTGCTGTCGGATCCCAGTCGTCATCCTGGCCCATTACGTTGGCGATACTCATCTCCTTAACATCGTCAAGTGTCAGTATCGGGTCGTTGGCATGAGCGTTGCCCTCGCTGTCGTTCCATGATGTACGGCGTTCTGACAGGTCTATCGTGGTGCCTGAAGTGAGGTATGAATTGTACTCGGCAAAACGTTTAGGCCATCCTCCGCTCATGTCAGCCCAGCCATTGCCGAGACAGTTTGTATCCATCTTTGTGTTGATATAGCATGCGGTAGGTGTTCCGCTGCCCCATGGACGGCCGAGCCAGAACGTTACATCGTCGGTCTCTTTCTTTATGTAACAGTTGTAGAACACATAGCCGTACTTCTTTGCTGCGGATGGAACGGCAAGATAGCCGCCAGTGCCGCATTGCTGCAAAGTAACCTCATTGTAGAATACATCACCCTTACCGCATAGGTAATCGGTGCGTCCGCGCAGTACACCACCTTCAAAGTAGAACTTGCCGTTGCTGTTGTTTGAAACGTAAGTGTCCTGATACCCCCATAGGCAGGCATCCTTAAACACGGTCTTGTTACCCTTGTCGTTAAGGGCAATATCACGTCCGCGTGCGTCGCCAATTGATGTTTTGACAGTCAGACCCTGGAAATAGTTCTGGGTTCCGCTGTTGTTGAGTACGTCACCGTTACCGATACCCTCAGCAATGTTGGATTCACCGTATTTCCCGGTGTAAGTCTCTGTCGGGCAAGAGTTGGTTACTACAGTTTTGTTATAGTCAATACCGATGAATGAGATGTTGCTGGCCGTAATGTTTACAGTCGGGTTCTTGTAGGTCTTCTGTACGGATGTGCCGTCAGCAAGTGTTACGGTTACAGTCTTGTCAGCATCACCTGCAGGCAGAACATAGTTTCCTTCCGGTATGAGGATGCGGTAGCGTGTGTTGTTACTTGCCCCCTTTGCATTTGCGGCAGCAATGGCTTCAGCCAATGTTCCGTCAGTGCCCACTACGAAATCATACTGTGCCTTGTCTACGGATGGCTTTACCTTTGTCTGGAAGTTTATCACGATATCCTCGGCAACGGTGTTGTCTGTAAGGTCAGAAACAGAGCCTCCGTAGAGAATGAACTGCATATCGGTTGAGTAGTCTATACCCTTGTATTCGCAGATTACGGTCTTGCCGCTTGCCACAGGGGTAAGTATTCCATCACCGAGTGTTGCTTTTGCATTGGCAGTCAGTTTCACCTTTTCGTCGAATGTCAGTACAATCTTGCCATTTGCGGATGCACCGGTGCTGTTGTTGGCAGGTACAGAACTTACGAGAACAGGCGCAGTGCCGTCGTCTATCAGTTTCTCCGTACCGGTAATGAATGTCGCACCGAGGGCTATACCATCGTTGGCAGAAGCCGTTCCGTCAACCGTAGATGTCTTGTCGCTTATCCAACGTATGTATAGTTTAGGCTGGTTATTGGCTTCTGCAGGCAGGGTGAAAGTGCTGTCAGTCCAGTTCTTGGCACCGGATATTTTTATTTCGCCTGCTTTTGTCCATGTCTCCCCGTCAAGAGAGTACTCTACAAATTGCGTCTGGTAAGCATTGTAGTTATACATCATGGCCGTGATTATCTTGATGTCTTTGAATGCTGACGCATTAATCATGGTCTGCCAGTACCAGTTACCGACGTCACCGTTCGCACTGCCAGTACGCCAGTTCACTGCTGCCGGGCGGCCTTCGTAACCGCCAGCGCCCTGCTCGCTCTTGTCAAGCCAGCCCTGTATGTCGCCCGCTTCGTTGCGTAACACAAGGTTTACGGCATCATTTTCCGCTGCAGCGAAGTCTGCTGCACGGCTTGCCCCGCCTGACTTTATGAAGTCCCAGCCGGCAATATAGTCTATTGCAGAGTAGGAGGCAGTGAAAGCCTTGTTCCCAGTCATGGTTACAGGCATCTGTGCTGCCGTCTCGCCATTGTTCCAGTTGGTGAATGTAAGGATAGCGTTGGAAGCGGCAGTAATAGTCACTTTGGTACCTTCCTCATACATATTCTTTCCTTCAACTATTGTAGGCTCTGGAGAAAGAGATACCATATAGTCGTTAGCCCCGCCTTCAACGTTGATGTCAAGGGCGTAAGTGGTGACTTTTTTGAAGTTCGCTGTCAGTGTCTCATTGGCTGTTACGGTGTACTTGAACTTTGCGTCCGTTGACACGACATCGCCTGCTTTGTTCGTCCAGTTGATGAAATCATAGCCGAAGTTCTTTGTTGCAGTCAGCGTTACCTCATCATTCTCGATGTATTCGGCAGAATTTGGGTATATGGACACATTGCCTCCTTCTTCGGGAGAGGCTGCAATGCCAACAGTATATTTGTTTACTTGTGCAACGGTGCCGTTGACAACGCCCTCTATTGTGACTTCACCGAAAGCCCCTTCCTTCGTAGAGGCAACGCCGACAGCAGATGTAAGGTAGAAGCCATCGGTGCCTGCAAGTTGTGCCTGTTGGTCAGCAGTAAGAGTAATTTCATATTTGTATATGGCGGTTTGGTCATAATCCTTTGAAGATGTAGATTTACCCTGACGCCATGCTGTGAATGTTCCAAGAGCAACATTGTCGCCATCCGCCTTGTGTGCGGTTATGACTATGCCGTTGCCAGAGTCCGTTCCGCAGCGGTTCACATATCCTGACACCTTTGTCGGAGTGAAAGTGAGGCCTGTTGCAGGGCGTACAAACCAGTTAAGGCTTGTCGTTGTTCCTGAAGGCTTGAACTTTATGGCGGTCACCCCTGTAGATGTTCCGTCGGTCATAGTAATGCTTGTCGTGCCTGTAATGGCGCAGTCGCCAGAGTCGAATACCACTGTACTGAAACCATCGGTAGGTGTTGAAGTGTAAGTACCGGTGTTGCCGCCGTCTGACATGGCAAAGACCACGTTGGCAGGCTCGTTTGTGTAAGTCTTGCCTCCGCCAGGAGTCTCGATTATAGGCAGTACAGTCTGTATGTAACGGTAATAAGAACCGTCACCTATTACAATGTCTATAGCGTCAGAAGTGTTTGCTATGTTGTAGGAAATGGTCTTGCCATTCGTGTAGTCAGACTGTCCGTCTATGGTCGTTGTAGTGATGTCGTTATATGCCTCCATGCTGACAGCGGCGTTCTTTGCTGACGGTATGGAGAGTTTTGTTCCTTTGTTTATCTGTGCCCAATCACTATAGTTGGCGTTGTTTATCTTTCCTGACGTTGCGTCATAGTCCATTTTCACGTCTATTGTCTCTCCGTCAACCGTGGCTTGTGTCACCCATAGTCCTATGCCATTGCCGCTTCCCTCTACTGCAATGACAGGTGCGCCCTGGTCTTTGCGGAAGTTCCACTTCAGCGTCAAGGCCTCTTTGCGGTCTGCTATGGACTTGGTGTTCTTGGTGAAGACCGGTGTCAGCGTTGCGTCTGCAGTTGGGGTGTAGACTGTTCCGGCAGTAACGGTATTGGCACCGTCGCTCCATCCGGTCAGTGTGTAACCTTCTTTATATAAGGTGTAGTTAGCGGGAATGGTGTAGGTGTCCCCCTCTGTCCATTTGACAGCAGCAGGAACAGTTCCCGTTGCCGTCTCCGTACCAAGCGAATAGTTTATTGCATACTGTGTGATAGGGTTGCTGTTAGTCTCTACTGCTATGTAAGGGCAGTATCCCATACCGCTTATGGTCAGCGTGGTTGCATCGCCTACATAGTTTACTTCGGTAATGTTCGCATGGTCATTCTTCCAGCAGGCTTTAGCAGGAGTCTGTCTTGCTACCTCCTCACCTGCTTTGTTCTTTACCACAATGTCATTACCTGAATAGGTACATTGGCCGACAGAAATCTTGACGTTGCCGTTAACAGGAACGGTAACGACGAGGTTTGTCATGCCGTGGTCACTGTGGTACTTGCCGTTGATTGTTGCAACGGCTGAAGCATCGTCTGCGGCAACGCGTGTCACATTGCCTGCTTCGTCCACTGCTACTCCAAAGTTCAACGCTGTTCCCTGCACCTGTTCTTCGGTGGTAAGGAGCGTTCCGTCCTGGTTGTTCAGTACGGCACTGAAGTTCTTGAAGTCAGCCCATGACATCATTGTTCCCATTACCAATAGGAACAACGTCATGAAAGTTCTGGTTGTTGTCTTCATTTGATTTGTTAGTTGATTAAAATAAAAATAAAAAGTCGTTTTAGCATTAGTTAGATACCTGTTGGCAAAATTAGTGAATATTTTCTAATTGTGAACTAATATTGTGAATACTTATTGTCTATTGGTTGAAAATTACCCCTCTCTTGGCAAGAAATTGCCCTATGGAAGAACACAGGCTTCTCGTAAAACATAAGAAATGAGGAAGAAAGGTGTACGGTATTGTAATCGTGTGTGGCCGTTGCTGCCTTGCAGCCATAACCGAAATAGCGGTTGTACTGCCCGTAAAGGGTAATACAACCGCTATGGTAATTTGGTAAAAACTACCTCATGCCACTATAACAGCATCATAGATGGTGTTTATTGTAAACCTTTTACACCATCCTTTATAACTATCCCCTGATAGTCTTTTTTCACTTTCATGCCTGAAAGGTTGTATATTTCAGAACCTTTCGTACTTTCCGAAACCTGTACACCCTTTACCCCCGTAGCGTCAACGCTTACTGTCGGGCCGAAACCTCCGCGGCTGTTGGCACTGCGGATAGTAGCCTTTGTTATGTCACCGTCAATTGTCAGAGATTTTCCTTCGGTCAATACTCCCGCCTCGTTGTTGATACTGACAAGGTAGGCGGTACTGCCTTCCACTGCTGTCCATGAGACAGTGTGCTTGTCTTCTGACAGGTAAGCGGAGGTGGTGGAAACCTGTGATGCTGTCACATCCGGTGCCCAAGTGCCGTAGATGCCGGCTATGGTGAAGGCTGCGGCTTCGTCTTTCGTCAATATCGTTTCATAAGTCTTGTTGCCCGATGAATGGGTGAAAGTCATGATGTTGCTGGATGGGGAGATGACATTGCCGTTGGCATCCATGGTGTTGTACTCCTTGAATGCGCTTGCAGCCACGTTCATGCCGCCGGTTGTGAACCGTGCGGCGTTCAGTGAACCGTCAAGTCCTTTGGTGTTGATGAATGTAGCCTTTGACTCTCCGCCCCAAGAACGTGCGAAAGTGAAGTCCTGGCAGAGGCTTTCAATAGTGCAGTCCAGGAATACATAGCCCCAGTTATATCGTGTCTCGGTGGTAGCGGTGTTATTAGGCGCACATACCACGTTGCTGCCTGTCTTGCCATCCTTCGAGCGGCTCTCGTTAACGAGTTTTACGCGGTTGTACACTACGTTGCCGTCTCCGCAGAGATAATCCACCGTTCCGTGAATTTCCGAGTCCTCCCAATAGAAGTTTGATGCCTTGTTTGAATAGTAGGTGTCCTGATAGGAGAGCATTTTCACATTCTTGCATATAGTGTTTGCACCTTTGTCCTGCAGGCATACGGCACGGCCGGCAGAGCCTGAAGCGTAGTAGTCGAGTGCATTCTGTATGGTGAGGTCTTGCATATAGAGGCCGTCAGAGGTGTTGAGCAGGGTGGCGGTTGTGCCTATGCCCTCGTTCTCTACCGGTGGAGCGTTCTTTATTATGGTCCCTTCCATGGATTCGCCTATGATGGAAATATTGTTGCCGGAGATGGAGGTGAGAGACGTTTCACCAAGGTCGTAAGTACCGTTAGGCAGATATATCTTCCGATTGCCTGTGCCGTTGGCGTCAGTAAGGGCAAGGAGAAAACTGCTTACGTCATTTGGTGCGATTCTATAGTAGCCTGTTGTCTCGTTGTATTCCAGAAAATCCACAACATTATATACTGCCACCTTGTGTATGTATGTAGTACCGTCGAAGGTTATAGTCAGGGTGGTGGCCCCACCGTCATATTGGAAGGACTTTTCTGCACCGTCCGTCTCAGCCTTTGCTGTGAAAGAGGTAACGGTAGTGCCGTCTTCTGCCGTCACGGTGGCATTGGCTGCTGCGTCAGTGTATAGGCAGCAACCGAGAGAGATGTAAGCCTTGCCTGCCACCTTGACCTTGATGGTCTGGCCGTTGGAGAATGCCCATCCGTGCTGGTTGTCATGGAAAGCCCCCGTCATGTCAATGGCTTCATGGTCCTCGTCATAGAAATAAGTGTTGTTGATATTGTACACATATCGTGATGTTTTTGTAGGTTCTTCAGGGGCCGTCGCTCTGGCATACAGTGACAGTTCCTTCTGAAGAGATGTGCCCTCGGCTACCTTCAGTGCGGAAGCCTGTGGGGAATTGAACCATCCGCGGAACACTGTTCCGTCTGTAACTGTGACGTCTGATGCGGAATATTTGTATTTAAGGGCAGAGCCTCCTTGCACATTGTCTGTGCCAATGAGTGTAGTACCGTCAGTATCGAAGTATTTCACGTCAACCATTGGCAGCAGTTCACTGGCCTCAACATATACGAACGGGCAGTATGAACCGCAGTCTATGGTGAGTGTAGTGGCCGTTTCATCGTTGTAAACCCATGTGGCGTAGTGGTCAAGTGACGTATTGTTGTCGCAACCTGCACTCTGTGTGTTGATGGTAGCGAGTTTGTTGCCGGCAGCATCGGTCACTGTTGCCTGATTGGAATATTGGCATCCGCCGATGGTAAGTTTCACCGGACCGTCGACAGGCACTGTTATGATGGCGTTCTGGTAGCCGTGTTGTGAATCGTGGAACGTGCCTGTCACATCAATGCCGGCAGGAAGTCCGTCTGCAGGTTGCATTACGGTGTATGGATCTTTGCGGAAATCAATCTTGAAATCATTGAATGTGCGTACCGTCTCGGTGCCGCTTACGGTGCCGGTGATTTTGATATTCCCGATGCACATTTTCTTGTTGTTGGCGACATTGGATATATAGAAACGCAGTGTCACGGTTCTTCCTCCGTCGGCGGTGACGGCTTCTGTGTGCGTGAGAGGTGCGTTGGGGTTGGCATTGTTGTTGCGGCGAATCTGCGTCTTGGGGTCAGAATATGTCGTAATGTTGCCTTCCGTACCGTCAACGGTGTAACTCCATGAGAAGTACGCATTGTCGGTGCCGTCTTTCACAGCATCAAACTCTGCACTTGTGGGCTTGAAGGTGATTCCTTTCTTCATCTTCACGGTGTATTCTATCATATCCGTTGCAACACAACCCGGATTGCCTGTCGTGGGCTGGTAGCAGACATAAGTGCCTGCTGCAAGGCCGAGAGACGTGTATTCGGCGCTGGGAGATACTGCAAGGTCGGTGCCGACAGATACCGTGGTGGATTGTACTGCTGCGGTGATGGCCTCTGTTGTAGTGGCCGTGGTTTCATTTCCCACAGTCCATGACAGTGTACCTGCGACGTTGTCGTAAGTCTGTGCCATTGTGTCCGATACTCCGATGATAGTCAGAAGCATCGAAACAAATAAGAGAATAGTTTTCTTCATTGTTCGTTTTTTTTGTCAGTTGGTAGAAAAAAGTATGACGATAGATATATATGGTTGGCGATTCTTGGCAAAAGTAGTGTAAAAAATGATAACGACCAAGAATAAATGTGTTAAAAAAACGGAAAATGTGGTATTTGTTTCTTTTGCTGTTTACGAAACGGACCTTATCTTTTGGCAGACGGAATAAAATGATGTAATTTTGCAATACAGGAACATATTAAGGTGGGTTCTATAAATCGGCTTTGCCTGACAAAAGTCAAAGGAGGACGAAACGTCAACATACGATGTTTGTGTTAGTCCAAGGCATGAATTTATTGCCCACACCATAATTCACCATTAAAGAACAATGACTATGGAAATTGGAGACAGAATACCGGATATACTCGGTATAGACCAGAATGGCAGGGAAATCAAGGCGGCAGACTTCAAGGGGCGTAAGCTGGTATTGTATAGTTATCCGAAGGCTAACACGCCGGGATGTACTGCCGAGGCCTGTTCCTTGCAGCAGCACAAGGCAGAACTTGAGGCAGTGGGATATACCGTTGTCGGTATCAGCAAGGACAAGGTAGAGGCGCAGAAGAAATTTGCCGACAAGTTCGGACTGGACTTTCCCCTTATAGCCGACACTGACACCGCTGTCCTTCAGCAACTCGGCTGTTGGGGCGAGAAGGTTATGTGCGGGCGCAAAACGGTAGGTATCCTACGCACAACGTATCTCGTTGATGAGAACGGTGTGATAGAAAAGGTATTCCTTCCGAAGGAGATAAAGACCAAGATACATGCAGGGCAGATTCTTGATTATATAAAAGAAAAATAGCGTATGTCTGGCCTATATTGTGAAAGTGCCCCGATTACATTGTAATCGGGGCACTTTCACTGTATAATCGGGATGCTTTTACCATGTAATCAGGGCACTTTTGCGGTGTGCCCTTTTTGTTGCGGAAATACCAGCCATATCAAATTACAGGTTATTATCGTCTTTAGAAATAAGATGCCATATTTCACGTATCCAAAGAACCACAGAAGAACCGACAACTATTATTATCCAGTCTTCAAGTTTCATCGGCACAACATTGAAGAAATCATACAATACTTCGACAATGAGTATCTGTCCGAGCACAATCACACCGACAATTGTCATGAAGCCTTTGCTTAGTGGAGTCTTGAAGATACTTTTGCCTGTCTCAAATGAACGTGCATTGAACATGTACCAGAAGTGAGTCCATACAAATATAGAGAAGAGCAGTGTTTGTTCATAAGGACTTACGGAACCGACTTCACCGAAAGGCATTGTCAAGAAGTCTCTCATGGAATTTACGTCTGCATGTCCGAAATACAATAGAAGTCCCAACAGCATCAGGAAGAAGGCGAAACCTACTCCAAGGATGTTGCGGTACATCGGTGTGTTCAGAATGAATGCATTTCTATCACGTGGCTTATCCTTCATTACGTTTTCCGATGGTGGAAGCGAAGCCAAAGCCATAGCTCCGAATGTGTCCATGATTAGATTTACCCACAGCATTTGTGTAACTGTAAGTGGGGATTCTGTACCGATAAAGGCACCGACCAATACAATGAAACATGCAGACACGTTGACTGTCAACTGGAATAACAGAAACCGCTGGATGTTCTGGAACAATGAACGCCCCCACATGACAGCACGACCGATACTGCTGAATGAGTTGTCTATGATTGTAATGTCTGACGCTTCTTTTGCCACGGAGGTACCGTCACCCATAGACAGCCCTACATGTGCTGCATTTAGGGCCGGTGCATCGTTCGTACCGTCACCCGTAACCGCTACAACCTGGTTCTTTGCCTGCAATGCTTCGACAAGACGTTTCTTGTCCATAGGGCGGGCACGGGCAATAATCTTAAGATTCATGACTCTCTCCTGGAGTTGCTTGTCTGACAATTCTGCAAATTCCGGGCCGGTGATGATGTTACATTCTGTATCGGATGCCGTCCATAATCCTATTTGCCGTCCGATTTCCTTGGCTGTACCCGGAGTGTCACCGGTTACTATCTTTACGGCGATGCCGGCGTCCATGCACTCTGTCACAGCAGGTGGCACATCTAAACGGACTGGGTCACTGATAGCTACAATTCCGAGGAATGTCAGTCCTTTGGCAACAAGTTTACCATCATTGACTGCCTGTTGTTCATCGTCAATAATCTGATATGCAAAACCTAACGTGCGCATGGCACGCTTCTGGTAAGTCAGCAGTTGCTTGTCAACGTCTGATTTGGCAATGTTGCCACAAGAGTCCGCACACATTCCATATACGATTTCCGGTGCTCCTTTCACAAATACAATCTTTTGGCCGGAGAATGTCGATTTTACGATTGTTGCCATGTATTTGCGCTCTGTTGAGAACGGTACTTCTGCTATACATTCTGCATTCTCCTTGATTGTGCGATAATCTATCCCTTGATTATAAAGCCATAATAACAGTGCGCCTTCTGTAGGGTTCCCTATCACTTTCGGGGTCTTTTCTGACAGGTCAAGTGATGCAGTAGAGTTAACGGCGATACCTTCGGCAATCAAATTGCTGATATTATCATCCTTGGTTAACTTCTGTTCCTTAAGGTCGTAGAACCGGGTCTCATCAATCTGCATCTTGTTTTGGGTCAGTGTACCTGTCTTGTCTGTACAGATTACGGTTGTTGCGCCCATCGTTTCGCATGCGTGCAGCTTACGGACAAGGTTGTTGGTCTTAAGCATGCTGCGCATACTGTAAGCCAAACTCAGGGTTACTGCCATTGGAAGACCTTCTGGAACGGCAACAACGATTAGTGTGACTGCAATCATCAGTGTGTTCATTGTATAAGCCAACAGGCCTGTCAGGTCTTCACCCGGCATTACAACATTTTGCAGACCGATTACCATACCCACAAATAACGCAAAGAACACGATAATGGAAGTGATACATCTCCACTTAGACCAGTTCTTGAATTTCTTGATTACAAGATAGAAGAATATGACGGTTGGGATTATAAGAGTGAATGAAAGGGCATTCCAGATAAAGAAATGACAAAGACGTCCTACGATGATGGCTGCTGCAAAGCCATAGCTTAGGTTTGTGATAAGTTCACTTAATCCGTCTAACTGTTCGTTAAGAGGCGTTTTTACAGAGTCGTCTATTTGTGCTTCCTCAAACACTTTTCCATTCTCTGTCTTGTCACCGACGGCTTGGACCTCGAATATACCGTGGCCTTCCATGACTTTGGTTCCGCGAAGAACATAATTGGATGGATAGGTTGCTTGTTTGTCAAAATCTTCTTTATTGACGGTCTTGCTGCAAACGGGTTCACCGGTTAATGTGGATTCGTCCATGTGAAGGGTTACCGCTTCCAGTAATTCTCCATCTGCGGGGACTTCATCACCTGTGTTTAGGATGACGATATCGCCGACGACAACGTCTTTCTTGGGAATCTCAATGACATTGCTGTTTCTTATTACCTTTACAAGTTCATCATCGTTGACCTGATTAAGAAGGGAAAAGGCGTTATTTGCCGCCAATTCAAAATAAAAGGCAAGGCCTGTTGCCAGTAGAATGGCAATGAAGATGCCGATAGGTTCAAAGAAAACAGCCGGCCCTTCGTCCAAATGCCAATATTCATAGCATGATATGCCAATTGACAACAAACCCGCAACCATAAGGATGCGGATAAGCGGGTCTTCAAATTTCCTTATGAACTGTGTCCAGAGAGACTCCTTTTCTGGCGGCGTAAGAATATTGATGCCGTTTTTCTGACGGCTTTCTAAGACTTGGATATTGGTTAAACCGGTGTAATGATGATTCTGTTTCATATATGTAATCTGTTCTTTCTGATAATTTTATTTGTGAGGATGTAAATGGAATATAATGCAATTATTGGTATGAAAACAAATGGGCTATTTGGCGAAATGCCATGGGGATGGGGTGATAAAGCTCATTATGCCTATCATAACATTCATTTTCGTCATATTTTTAGTGTGTTATATAATGAGGGTACAAAGTTAAACATAAAAAGACAATATTACGAATGTTTTGGTAAAAACATGATACGGATATCCCCAAAACATACATCTATGGCATAAAACGGTAATGAAAATAAAGACCCCGCACTATCGTAAGAAAGTGCGGGGCTGTTTTTTATGTTGATCCGATGAGTTATTGTTTAGGTTTAGTATCGTGTTGTTGTGGTAAGATTATGTGTGCTATTTTTATAGTATTATGAGAAAGGATAAAGATTGGGTTTTTCCACCGGATTACATTTGCAAAGGTAAGAAAAAATGTTGATACAAGTTTGACTTATATCAACATTTTTCTGCGCTTTTGCTTTCTTTAACTGTTGCGGCGTTTTGTGCGCCTTAACATGTTAAAAATGGAACCGGCTTTGTTGTAACATTGTCTATTTACGCCCGAAATCGGCGGGAATCTCACCCCAGTTCTTTGTGTCCCATTTCACTATGGGAACTCTGAAGGAGTGTGTACGCAACCATGTTTCGGCACGTTGCACCAGTTCGTGCGCCTTCCGCGTTTCCGGAGTAACCTCCAGTTTGGTCTTGCATTGCTGTTTTTTTACCCACAACTGCGCATTGACAGAGTCACTGTATATGGTGTGTCCTGTCATTTTCCGTTGTTCCATCAATGCCAATGCGTGGACAATGGCGAGGAACTCACCGATGTTGTTTGTGCCGCGGATTGGTCCGAAATGGAATATCTGTTGGCCGGTTGTGAGGTCGACGCCCCGGTATTCCATTGGTCCTGGATTGCCGGAGCATGCTGCATCGACTGCCCATGCAAGGGAGGTGCTTCTTATTGCCATGTGTTTATGGTTGGTGGTTGTAGGTTTGTGGGTTGGCGGTCACTGCGTTAGGGTGGGGTGGGAGGTTATGGGACCCGCCTGGCCGTTCTACATTCTTTCCGGAACCTCAATGCCGAGGAGTGCCATACCGTTCTTGATGGTCTTGGCGATGTTGGCGGCAATGGTGAGACGCAACTGCTTTTGCTCTGTCGTGTCGGCGCCGAGAATGGAGTAGTCGTGGTAGAACTGGTTGAAGGCTTTGGTGAGTTCGTAACAGTAGTTGGCAATGCCTGAAGGGCTGTAGTCCTTGCCGGCCTGTGCCACTGCTGCACTGTATTCACTGATTTTCTGTGTCAACTCAATCTCTTTGGCGTTCATCTCTACTCCAGAAGGTAGTGATGGGGTGGCGCCCTCAGCCTCTGCCTTGCGCAGAATGCTGCGGATGCGGGCATAGGTGTACTGTATGAATGGGCCGGTGTTTCCGTTGAAGTCGATGGATTCGGCCGGATTGAAGAGCATATTCTTGCGTGCGTCAACCTTGAGAATGAAGTATTTGAGTGCGCCCATGCCTACAATGCGTGCTATCTCCTGCTTCTCGGCCTCGGACATGTCATCGTATTTTCCCAGTTCATCGCTGGTCTTGCGGGCATCTGCAATCATTGTTGCTATGAGGTCGTCGGCATCTACCACTGTTCCTTCGCGTGACTTCATCTTGCCGTTGGGCAGTTCTACCATGCCATAAGAGAAATGTACGAGGTCTTTTCCCCATTTGAAGCCGAGTTTGTCAAGAAGGATTGACAGCACCTGGAAGTGATAGTTCTGCTCATTGCCTACGACATAAATCATCTTGTCGATTGGATAGTCTTGGAAACGCAGTTTTGCAGTGCCGATGTCTTGTGTCATATAGACTGAAGTGCCGTCAGAACGGAGTAGCAGTTTCTCGTCAAGTCCCTCTTTTGTGAGGTCAGCCCACACGGAGTTGTCGTCGCGGCGGTAGAAGAATCCCTTTGCAAGGCCTTCTTCTACTTTCTCTTTTCCTTCGAGGTAAGTGTTGGATTCGTAATAAATCTTGTCGAAACCTACACCGAGAGCCTTGTATGTTTCATCGAAACCGGCATATACCCATGCGTTCATCTTTGCCCAAAGTGCGCGGACGTCAGGGTCGTTGTTTTCCCATTTAACGAGCATTTCGTGGGCTTCCTTTATGAGTGGTGACTCCTGCTTGGCCTTCTCTTTGGCTGCGTCTTCACCCATTCCCTCTGCCATGTATTGCTTGGCGAGTTCCTCGCACTCGGCTTTGTAGTGCTTGTCAAAGGCCACATAGTAGTCGCCTATGAGGTGGTCGCCCTTCTTTCCGGATGTCTCCGGTGTCTCGCCTTTTCCGTATTTGAGCCATGCAAGCATGGATTTGCAGATATGTATGCCACGGTCGTTGACAATGTTTGTCTTGACGACCTTGTTGCCGTTGGCTGTCATTATCTGTGCCAGTGACCAACCGAGAAGGTTGTTGCGTACATGACCGAGGTGCAAAGGTTTGTTGGTGTTGGGCGAAGAGTACTCTATCATTACGAGAGGGGACGCTTCTGTAGCCTGTTTCTCGCCGAAATGCGGGTCACTGTCTATCTTTGTGAGGAGGTCGAGCCATGTGTTGGTGGCTACGGAGAGGTTAAGGAATCCTTTCACTACGTTGTATGCGCTGACGGCGCTGCAGTTCTTGACGAGCCATTCGCCTATCTCCGCGGCAGTGTCCTCTGGTTTTTTCCTTGACATCTTGAGGAACGGGAACACGACGAGGGTGAGATTGCCCTCAAATTCGCTGCGGGTCTTCTGTAGTGTGGCCATCTTTTCGGAGATGTCCTGCCCGTAAAGTTCTTTTATAGCGGTAATGACCGCTGACGCTATCATCTTTTCCATGTCGTCTGGTTGTATTGTTCTGATAAGTTGCAGGGCATGAGACTGGTGTAATCTGGACCTTGCAGTGGTGAAGCCTGCATCAGCCTACCTGGCTGCCGGGCTTTACATCTGTGGAGGTTGTGGTTACTGAGAGTGTGCCGTCGAAGTTTACGGCAGACAGAATCATGCCTTGTGACTCTTCTCCCATCATCTTTCGTGGTGCGAAATTGGCTACGAAGAGTACTTGTTTGCCTACAAGTGTCTGCGGATCTTCATAGTATGCTGCTATGCCTGAGAGAATGGTGCGGCCGTCTTTTGTGCCGTCGTCGATATGGAATTTCAGAAGTTTCTTGGATTTCTTGACCTTCTCACACGATGTTACGAGTCCTACTCGGATGTCCATTTTCTCGAAAGTGTCAAAGTCCACGTTCTCTTTCACCGGTTCTGGTTCATAAGACTCTGCTTCGTTGGCCTTTTTCGTATCTGCCAGTTTCTGCAGTTGTGCCTCTATTACGCCGTCTTCGATTTTCTCAAACAGTAATTCCGGTTCTGCAAGCTGGTGTCCGGCTGTTAGAATGTCGGTGCTTCCGAGTTGCTCCCATTCGAATGATGTGATGTTGAGGAGTTGGCGTAGTTTCTTGCTTGAGAACGGCAGGAACGGCTCAAAGGCAATGGCGAGGTTGGCCGTGAGTTGCAGGCATACGTAGAGTATGGTCTTGACACGCTCCTGGTCTGTCTTCCATATTTTCCAAGGCTCGCATTCTGTGATGTAGCGGTTGCCTATACGTGCGAGGTTCATAGCCTCTTTCTGTGCTTCGCGGAACTTGAACTGTTCAAGGAGTGTCTCTACATTGGCCTTGACACCTTTGAATTCCTCTATCGCCTGTGTGTCAAGGGCAAGGAGTTCACCGCACTCAGGTACCTTGCCGTCGAAGTATTTCTTTGTCAGTTGCAGGGCACGGTTGACGAAGTTGCCGTATATTGCTACCAGTTCAGAGTTGTTGCGCTCTTGGAAATCTTTCCATGTGAAGTTGTTGTCCTTTGTCTCCGGAGCGTTTGCTGTGAGTACATAACGCAGCACATCCTGCTTGCCTGGCAGGTCAACGAGATATTCGTGCAGCCATACAGCCCAGTTGCGGGAGGTGGAAATCTTGTCGTCTTCGAGGTTGAGAAATTCGTTTGCCGGAACGTTGTCGGGCATGATGTAGTCACCGTGCGCCTTCATCATTACAGGAAATATCAGGCAATGGAATACAATGTTGTCTTTTCCGATAAAGTGGACGAGACGTGTGTCCTTGTCTTGCCACCATTTCTGCCATGTGCCCCATTTCTCCGGGTTGTTGTCGCAGAGTTCCTTCGTATTGGAAATGTAGCCGATTGGCGCATCGAACCATACGTACAGAACTTTGCCGTCTGCCCCTTTTACAGGCACAGGTATGCCCCAGTCCAGGTCGCGCGTCATGGCACGTGGCTGTAAATCCATGTCAAGCCATGACTTACATTGGCCGTAGACGTTGGAACGCCATTCTTTGTGTCCCTCAAGAATCCATTTCTTCAGCCAGTCTTGGTATTTGCCGAGTGGGAGATACCAGTTTGTTGTCGGTTTTTTCACAAGGCCATGGCCGGGGTTGTTCTTGTTGGTGGGGTTGACAAGTTCGTCGGGTGACAGTGTCGCACCGCACTTCTCGCACTGGTCGCCGTATGCGCCCTCTGCGCCGCAGCGTGGACAGGTGCCGACAATGTTGCGGTCGGTAAGGAACTCGCCGGTAACTTCGTCACAGTATTGCTCTTCGGTTATCTCCTCCAACTCACCTTTGTCATATAGGGTGCGGAAGAAGTCTGAGGCGAATTTGTGGTGGATGTCAGAAGTGGTGCGGCTGTATATGTCAAATGAAATGCCGAAATCCTCAAAAGACTTCTTTATCATGTTGTGATAGCGGTCTACTACTTCCTGTACGGTTATACCTTCCTTGTGGGCACGGATGGTGACAGGCACTCCGTGTTCGTCAGAACCTCCGATGAACACGACGTCGCGTTTTTTCAGGCGTAGGTAGCGTACATATATGTCAGCAGGTACATATACACCCGCAAGATGACCTATATGGACACCTCCGTTGGCGTATGGCAGAGCGGCAGTGACCGTTGTTCTCTTGTAGTCTTTCTGTTCCATTGATAATAAATGTTTTTGATTTTCAGCGCAAAATTACTAATTATTTCTGAATTACACAAGATATTTGTCCTTAATTTGATTGTACCCTCCTTTATATAACTATGTACGCGCATACATTGTTTTGTCTGACATCGGCACGATGATATTTTCTTTTTTGTCTTCCTGCTTTGAAAAAAAACTAACCGCCTTTCTCTTTTTTTCTTTATGTTTATTTGGATATGTACCTTTTTTTCGTTAAATTTGCAACCAAAACCAGTTAGCCGCCTTCGTTTGGGGTTTCACACTCTGGGCGAAGAGGTTAAATGGGGAACGAATGCCACAACGGTGGCAGGGATGCAATGGCGAAGCATACTGTAATAGGGAAGCGGAACCAAGCAATGAGATGTCGCAAGGCATTTCAAGACATAACGGGCGAAGAAGTTGCGGGCGGTTTACCGCCGGTGATGTATTCGCAAGGACGTTTACGAACGTTAATCTTCTGTTTCCAAATCTGGTAAATTTGAATCTACTGTAAGATGACACCATCGGGACGTCCACGTGGGTGATTTGTATTAAAGTCGCTTACACCTATCAGTCAATGCGCTTTTCGCATTGTGTGGTAGTGTGTCGGTGTATCTTTTGCATAATCCTCCGGCGTGGGCTAACTGGTTGCTAATTTCAGTAGTTGGTTTACCAGAGCCGGGAAACAGGATTAGCAAAGCAAGCAACCCACGTCCTTTTTATTTCCCCTTAATTCCGCAATTTAGTTAATAATTATTTATTACAAGTACCTGAGCAACAA
>CAZPNC010000049.1:0-17375 GCA_964587945.1 uncultured Prevotella sp.
AAGGCAATGTCAGAATAGCCCATGCGGTTCAGAGCCTCAGCCAGATGCAGATAGACGGTCGTCGTACGGTAGAGCACGATGTTGGCATTATTATACTTATGCATCACCGGCAATCCTGTGCTTGCATTTCCCTCTGTCTCTGTTGTGCTTCCTGCCGTAGCATCCTCAAAAGTAAGTTTCGTCAAGGTTGCAGCACGTCGCATATCTCCCATCCTGACACTTTTCACCGTAGTGCCAAAGCCATCCGTAGCATAATAATAGTCCGAAGAATCAGCCAAAGTGGTGTATACGGACGACGGTGCTATCTGTATAGCATCAGGATAGAGGCTGTCCCGAGTTGTAGCGTAGTAATCATATCCAAAGAGTTTCGGTATTTTCGTCACTGTTCCACGCAAGCGGTTGACAGACATCGGTATGTAGGTGATGATGTCATCCGTTGCATTGTTTGAGAAGAATGTGTTCCATGCAGAGCCTGACACGGCGTTGAAGTCCGTAGGCAGCATGAAATCAGGACTCCACTGCGCTGTCTGCACGGAAGATGTCCTGTTACCCGTTGTGAGTTTGTTGTTGACAATATAGTCTATATAGTGTTTCGCAGCACGCTCATACTGTCCGTCCTCCAGATACATCTCACCAAGAATGACATCAACAGGAATGAAGCACAGTTTTGAACTTGCTGTCTTTGATTGTCCGAGGTTAGTATTTCCGCAGGCAATACTACCATAATCGGGTACATCAAAACCAGCATATTGCTCAAGATCGGGTGCAAGCCTGCTGACAATGCCAGTAAGATTCAATACAGGGTACGAGTTGCTGTTAATCTCGCTTATTTTTGTAAGCGGCTCCGTAAAGAACGGCACCTCACCATAGTTGCGCACCAACATCAGATAAGCCCATGCTCTGAAAGCCTTCACTGCGGCATATTCGTTCATGGTTACATTTGTGGAACCTGTCATTAGCGTGGTATCACGATGAGCAATATAGTAATTGCAGTTATTGATGACACTGTAATATGTATATGCCGTAGTATATTCATTGCCGGCAGTAGCAGAAAAATCGGCCATCGTCCGAAGACTCTCACTACTGTAGCAGGTTGTGACGGCGAGGTCGCCCCTCATCTCTCCTGCTACGACATACTGATCAGCCAACTGCTGCATACACTGCATGATACCGTATGCCATGAACATAGAATCGGTCTTCTGTGACAGTTCCTTGTCCATCAGGTCATGTGTGCCGTCAGTTTCAAGAAGGTCAGAACAGGCAGCCATACCTACAACCATTGAGAATGCCAGCACGCCTTTAAACATATATTTATATATTCTTGTTGCTTTCATCTTTTTTCAATTTATGATTTATAATTTAATAAGTTACAGACTAACTTTCAGTCCCATAGTAAATGAGCGTGACTGAGGCAGATTGCCTGTATCAATGCCCTGATAGAGAACCCCGTTTGAAGTGCTCATCTCCGGGTCACTGCCCGTATAGCGCGTTATGGTAAAGAGATTTCCGGCCTCACCCCATACGTCAAGTCCCTGCAACCATGTCCACGAAGCAGGCACAGGCACCTTATAACTCAGGCGCAATGACTTCATCCTCAGATAAGAGCCGTCTTCAATCCACCGGTCACTCATGCGGTTATTGCCCATGGGGTCACCGTAAGCCAGTCGCGGCTGGGACGTGACCTGTCCTTCATAGCGCCAACTGTCTGCTGTCTGCACCTGCTGGTTGTAAAAGTTGCTGCCTGCATTGAGGATGCTACGCTGATAATTGTATATGTCATTGCCAACAGAATAAGTAAACAGCATATTCAGAGACAGCCCTTTCCAACTGGCATTCAAGAACAAGTTACCATAGACATCCGGATTGGGGTCGCCTATGACGACCTTGTCGGCAGCAGAGATTATGCCATCACCGTCCTTATCAGCAAAGTGTATGTCACCAGCCTGGAAGTTTACATATTTGCCTGTACTGTCCTTCATCTTCAAATAACCGTGTTCCGAAGCATTGGCAGCATCGCCTTCAGTAGAGAACACTCCCAATGCCTCATAGCCATAGAACTGTCCTACCGGGCTTCCGACTGCCGTCAGCACATTGTCGGTACCATAGATAGAAGATGTATAGTTGCCGTCTGGCAGTGCTACCACCTTGTTCTTATAATGTCCCAATGACATGCCAAGTTCCATAGTCCAGTCACGTGTCACGACAGGCTTCACACTTACACTGAGTTCATAACCCGTATTACGCAGTTTTCCACCGTTACTCCAATACAGGCCTATGCCGCTAATGGGGCTGTCAAAAGACTTCAACGTAAGCAGATTGTCCGTGTTATGCACATAATAGTCAAAGCCCAATGACATACGGTTGCCAAACAGACAGGCTTTAAGTCCCGCATTGAACTTACGCGTTGCCTCCCACTGTATTTCATCATTGCCTATATTGGAGACCTTCAGTCCTATCGCATTGTAATTGAATATGACAGAAGACATGGACGTACGTGCTGCATAGTTAGAGATATCATCATTGCCACTCACGTCATAGCCTACATTCACCCGCAGATAATCCACAAACCGCATTTGCGGGAACCACTTCTCGTTCGTCAACACCCAGCCAGCCTGCAAACTTGGAAACAACGCCCACTTCACTCCAAAAAGACTCAACCCCGATGCCTTCTCGCCAAAACGGCTGTTGCCTTCACCTGACAATGACAGGGTAAGGAAATAACGCTTTGCATAATCATAGTCAGCCGACACATACATACGCATACTCTTCCACACATCCTCAGTGCCATTCGTGGTCTGATAACCATTGGAAGCCGACAATGAAGGGCTCTTGTCATTAGTCTCACCGGTGTACTCTGTAGCGAGATTATTATCGTCATAGGAAGTGTAACTGTACCTGAAACCCGCATGAGCCTTCAAGGAATGTACCCCAATGCTACGTTCATAGTCCACCCGTGTATTACTTACCACATTGCTCTCATTGGAAAACAATGAGCCGACCTTGCTTGTCACGGTTCCCAATTCCGGGATGTCAAACGACGGTACGCCTGTATATGGACGGAAATAACGTTGTGACATACGACCCAATTGATAACAGACGGATTCAGTGATACTGACATAACGTGACAACATCAACGACGGTTCAACCTTCACATTGAACAAGGTATTCTCAAGGCGGTTCTTATTGTCGCCCATACCATACCCTATCAATGCCAACGGATTGGCCAACGAATAGCCTTTCCCCAACTGACTGAACAGGTCATCCGCTCCAGACAGCAACGAAGAATATCCGCCAAGAATGGCATTATACTGGTAAGGATACAGCAACGGTGACTTGATGAGAGAAAGGAACGTCGGTGAGGTGACGGTAGAGGAAGACCTGTTCTCTGCTATACCATCATCAAATACATTGTAATCGACTCTTGATATGGAGATATCAAACTTGGTCTTGAAATTCCACAAAATGTCAATGTCCGAATTGAAGCGTACATTCATCCTGCTCATATCATTGCCTACAGCGGCTGCCTCTGCGTCAGCATATCCTACAGAGAGGTTATACATGCCTATATCATCACCGCCCTGCACGTTCAAGGAATACTGCTGCATCATGGCATTGCGGTATGTATAGTCCGTCCATTTGGTATCGTTATGGTATGTGTTATAATAATATCCATCAGTATCGTCATTCAGGAAACGATAGTTCCCCGTAGCACTGGCATCCGGCATTGTACCTATCATGTCAACGGCATACGTGCGATACTGGCTTGCATTCATCATAGTCGGCAGATTCGGCACAAGTGTCTCTCCCACAGACACACTTGCATCAATACGCGTGGCCATAGAACGCCCCCGTCTAGTGGTTATAAGAACCACACCGCCCGCACCGCGGGCACCATAAAGAGCCGTAGCGTTCTTCAGTATCTCCACCTTCTCAATGTCATCTGGCGAAATGTTAGCAAGGATATTCAGGAACTGGCCGGTGTGCAGAGCAGTGCGTGAACGCTGCATATACTGCTCCACGCCGTCCACTACTATCAGCGGTTGTGCATCAGCATTAAGAGACACAAGCCCTCTGATGAACATTGCAGCCCCTGCCCCCGGAGTACCGGAGTGCATTATGGCGCGCATATCCCCACCGGCAAGAGTGGCAAGGTCATTGTCTACCGTCATACCTGTGGTGTGAGCGACATTATACACTCCCTTTGCCATATAGTCAGTCCCATCACCGTACATGGAACGGAACTTGTCGCTAAGCATACGTATCGTCAGCATCGTGGTGGAATCAGCAGGCAACGCCACCTGCTGGCTGAGGAAGTCAGGTGTATGCACATACAGTGCCCTGGCAAACAACGGCACCTTGATGGAGAAACTTCCGTCCTCACCCGTCATGGCAGTATACCGGTTGTGCCCCAAAGCCTGCACCTGCACACCGGCAAGCGGTCTGCCGGTAGCCATGTCCATAGCACGCCCACTATATGTGGTAACAGCGAAGGTGGCATCCGAAGCCACTGTCCTCCGCACTGCCGCAACCTCCGACTGTGTGTTATCTTCACCGGAATCAGAATTATCATCCTGTGCCAACACTGCGGCAGGCAGCACCAACATGGATAATGACAGAGTTATATTCAATATCTTTTTCATATATGTAATGATAGTTATAAGGTTTTTACTGTACTACCGGACGCAGGAATACGGAAGCGATACGCAGTTCCCGGTCAAAGGCATTCAACTCATTCTTGTCAAAGATATTCTTAATATACGACTTTATCTCCAACGTAGGATAGTAACTGCCTATGCCTTTGTAACACACAGGAAAAGTCACCTGTCCAAGTGATATAGAGTCCACTTTGTTCACATCGCTTACAAAATATGTGTTACCGTCAGAAGCGGTAAGTTTCACTGACTTCAAAGCGCCCTTAGCGTCACTGTATGCCACTGTAGCGGTAAACTTATTAGGTTTAAGAGTTCCCTCATAATCTTTCTTCATGTCAGCCGGAACAATAACGGCAACCACCTCATAGGTTGTTGACAACACGTTCGGCAAATAGAAATACACATCCGGCAGAGACACCGAACCGCTTGGCACAAGGTCCAAATAACTTTCCACATACTCCTTGCCCGCATTAGCCTCATCCTCACTGATGCGCACCACCTCAGGCAAAGCACTGAGAGTACGGGCACGCAGACTGCTCTGACTGCCGGCGACCAATATATCCTGTGCCCACACCGCAGGGGAAAAGGCAAGGCTGTCCACCTTGCGTGCCATGCCGTTACTCATACGTTCCGTCCCGACAGTACGCGAAAGCATCTCCTGCCCGTTACCCAGCCCGACGGAACCTGTAGAGAAGAGGGAGTCAACCGCAGGTGTTTCACCAGTAGCAAGCCATGTGTTCAGCCTGTGACTATGACTGTAGAAAAGGTTTGACACAATGGCATTGCGCGTCAGGGAATCACGGAACAGCGTTACATCAACATTGCAGGTCTTGGTCTTGATCTGGTTAGCCACACTGAAATCCTGCGCCACCGTCTTTGCTGCATAGTTGAAATAAGGGCGTATGCTTTTGCACGCCTTGTCCCATGCACCGTCAGTCGGCAGCAACGCCGTATAGCTGCTGTCCTCCCTGTTGATATATGCATTCAGCCGCCTGAACAACGAGTTAGTAGTCACCATGACAGAATCTATATAAGTCTGTTTGCCGCCAACCACCGGTCCAGGTACACTAGCCTCCTCGTCAAGGCGTGTGCTTTCAAATTTCTTGTAATATCGCTGCACGGAGTCAATACCTTCCGTAGTAGTGATATACTCATATAGATTAGGGTAGAACTGCTGGCGGCCGTCAATGATGTGTATGCTGCCGTTACTGCCCGGCATATTGAGTTTCAGCACCGCCTGCTCACCAAACGCCTGCGCCGTGAAGTCAAAAGACTTTGCGTTAAGTGTATGTATGCGCTGCTGCTCACCATCTTTCAAAGTATGGCGGTAGAATGCCAGATGGTTCTTCACAAAGCGGTTAAGCAGATGTTCATCCGTCTCTCCCACAAGAGTCTCCTTGTCAAATGTGCCATTCTGCGGAGCCCACACCGTATAAACCTTTGACCCCTGCAATTCGCCAGCAAACCCCAAGCGTTCAACGACGGCTGCGAAGTCAGACAGTTCCGGTGTATTGCATATATTCTCCCACACCGTACGTTCCATCCCTTGCAGGGAATATTCCGGAGTTGTGTTATAATCATCACGCTCTGAGCAGGACACGATGGCCACTCCCAACAGCAAAGGCATGAAGTCCCTTATTTTCCTGTATATATTCATAATGGTTTTATGCTTTTTATTTTTCTGTTAAAACATATCTTCCGAATACTGAGGATTACCCGTTACCGTTGTCGGCACGAACTCGATATAGTCAATCTGGAAGATTCCCGAAGTGTTGTCAGGCAACACGCTCTTTACCCTCAACCAATAGTCCTTCTGTTCAAACGGCTGGCTGATAACGATACGGCGCATCGTAAGATGATAAGTGTCACCGTCAGCCCCCCACCGTGCATTGATAGTACCATTCTTGCAGTCATAAGTCAGAGGGCCACGCATAAAGCCACGCGCCTTCAACGCTTCGTCTGATGCCACGCCCAAATCTTCTTCCTGCCGTGGGAACGTCCACCGTATGCTCGGAGCCTCAGCGAAGTCCAGACGCAGGTCTATCGGAATATCCACTGCCTGCATATCCGCAATGTCACTACTTGTTCCGAGATAGAACTGCATCATGCCTCCATGGTCAGTCACAGAAGGATAGCAAATGCGAAGTTCATAGTTCCCGGCCGGCACAGGTGGCAACTTCACCGCAAGATCATACACGCCGTTACCACGCAGGGCATCACCCTGATACAAAAGATAATCACCTGTATCATAGAAGTTATAATCCAGTTTCGTGGTAGTGTTATATATACGTATATTGTCACAATAGTTTGAACTAAGACGGGCACGTGACGTTGTCTTGCCGCCATTCTGGTTCTGCGCCTCCGCTTTTGACATCCATCTCAATTCGTTTGTCATCATTTCCGGAATGCAGGCGAGTATGTCAAACCTCATACGTTCGTTAAGGACCTTCTGCGGCACAAAGGCCGTATATTCCAGAAGTCCGTTTACAGGATGGATATATCCATTGATCGGCAGCAGCGACGAACCGCCGCCAAATGTCACTCCCTCATCTTCCACAGAGTGTATGTCACCGAAACCCTCTACCTCGTTCGTCAGTGTATTGTTAGTCTGATAACGGTTCAAATACAGTTTCCCCTGTACCTGCCACACCTTCAACAGCGTCTTTGGCAGCAGCGTCTCATAATACTCATAACACTCCGATCCCAAGTCATGTGTATAATGCCGGTCAATAATAAGATGCTCACGTGGGATGGCAGCATTCAGAATATGATAGCGGCACCACAGGTTCAGCACATTATAATGATTGGTAAAGTCTTTCTCCGTACTTACGTCCACGCCCTGCGCCTTCAGCCAGTCATACCATCCATTGCCACTTTCTGCACAATCACCGTAAACATCTACAGCATGCTGGTACAAGTCATCAAGACTATTTATACCATTCTCTTTCAGCACATCATCCGTTTCCGCAAAGATGGTATATCCTATCTTGCACGTTGTAGGTGTCCACCATCCGCTCTCCGATGCTGCCGTGCCGAGGTCTCCGGTCTTCTCCGTCTGCATCAGTTCCTCGTCAATGCCCGTAGCCTTCAACGCCTCATAGAATATGGAGTATTCCTTGTGTTTCTTCATCTCCTCAGCCATTGTCTTCTGCGACCGCGGAATAACCTTGTCTATGCCATGCACATATCCATTCGTCGTTTCGTTGTCCTTGCTGACTATTGTCGAAGTTGCATTGAGCATGGTGTTTCCCGTCACAGCATCAATGGCTGCACTTATGGTACGTGAAAGCATCATAGATACTGTGATGCCCTTGCTCATGTCAACCGTACTGACATACGAATTGGACAAGTGATACTTCGCTATATCATTGCACAATGAATCAGTAAGCCCTTCCAACGTATTCGCTGTCATGCCGTTGTGGAGCAGTAGCACATTATTCTCGTCATTATACAGTGAATCTATATAAGCAGCCACAGCATCATTGGTAGGAGCGAAACACGTATATTGGCCGTAACTGGAAAGCAACTGTTCCATCTGCACACGCTCCAGTATGTACGTGAACGAACTGTACTGCTCCGGCCTGTTCTTCAAGTAATCCGTAATGGTCTCGCCTGTGAAAGTGTAAAGATTACTGTCGTCAGGGTCTTTCACACAACTTGTCATTGACAGAATACAGGACAGCAGCATAATAACAAGTCCATACATTCCTCTGGCACTTGTTTCTTTTCTTATATATATAAGGTAAGTATTCATGTTTTTTTCCATTTTAATTCTTCTCATAAACATTATCGTCACTGTAAGCCGGGTTCTGCCGCAACTGCTTGTTAACCTTCAGTTCTGTGGTGCTTACCGGCCAATACAGCAGCGGTTCCGTGCGCATCTTGGCTATAACGCCCGCCCCGTTGCCGTTAGTGTCATATTTTCTTGCCATGAGACCCAGCATCGTCTCGTCATTACGAGGAAACTCTGTCCCCTCGTCCCCCAACAGTGCCAATGTTTTTGCCGGATCCGCCGGCGTTATGTGGCGATAGTTATACCGCATGAGGTCAAACCACCGCTTGCCCTCAAAGCACAGTTCGCGCATCCGCTCTTCCAGCACCAGCGTTTCCATGGCTCCCTTGGATGAATAGTTGGCAAACTTCAGCGAATCCGACTTTACGGCCAACGACCTTGCATTCACCTCCTTCACAAGGTTGAACGCCTGCCTCAGCCGTATGTCCCCATCTCCCTCCGCCATAGCCACGTGCGCCTCTGCCTCCATCAGCATCACGTCTGTAAGACGATACACCGGCCAGTTCTGTGCGAATTCTCCGTAGGCCCTTGTCTCCGATGTCCTTTTGAAAGCCGACGGTGAATTTTCCGGATTCACGGCGGTAGCGTTCTGAGTCACCATCTTCCTGACATCAAAATACGTACTTGTCGTACTGCCCACATCATACGTATTCATCCAATAACGGTAATCCATTGCAGAGGAATACACCTTCCCGCTACCGGTACCGCTGAACAGCGGAGTCGCGAGCAAATATCCATGGGCGGCACTTTTTGAATAAAGGTAGAAGTAATTGCACACAGTACCGTTGGAATTATTCTTGCCATCCAGTTGCAGTTCCATCACCGCCTCCTGTGAATTACCGTCTATGAATATCTGGCGGAACGCATTGTCCCCGTTAACCAGTGCATAGTCTGACGCGTCCTCGTCCAGTACGTCCTTCGGATACATAGCCTTTTTGGAAGCCACAACACTTTCGCAGCACTCTACCGCAGCGGCATAATCTGCTTTATCATGCGTCATGCTGCCGCGCCACAGGTGTATGTCGGCCAGCAAAGCGAGGATACCGTTCTGCGTGAAGTACCCTACCCTACGCCAATCACTGAACCCGTCCGGACTTATGGCATGTGTCTTTGCCTCTTCAAGATCTGCCACACACTGGTCAAGCACCGTGAGAGGAGCCGACTGCGGCACCTCCAGTTCCTGACTGCTCTCGGTGAATCCTGTCAGGCACAGTGGCACATCACGGTATGCCCTTACCAGATAGAAATAGCAAAGAGCCCTCACCGCCAGCATCTGCGAGCGGTCAATGAGATAATCGTCATTAGTGTATGACGGGTCTATCTCCGTCACTCCCTCTGCCTTTGACAGCACTATGTTGCAGTAGTTGATGACAGAATATAGTGAAGCCCAGTCACAGAACGTGTTGGTACTCTGTATATCCGCCGCCTGCACTTCCAGAAGCGCACTGGGCACAGTGCCAGACGGTGTCTCGTTCACCACAAATTCATCACCTCTAAAAGAACCCCACAGCATCATCCGCGTAAGCACGTCAGCACCTACGAGTTCCTTATATGCCCCTACAACCATCAGTTGCACGTCGGCCTTCGTCTTCCAGAAGTCCTCCTCTATTGTCTTGTCCGCCGGCAGTACCTCGGTATCAATGCACGATGTGGTTGACAGTGATGCCGCAAGCACAGCAAGCAGCACAGACAGTCTGTATTTATAAAAGATTTTATTCATAATGTTTGGTTATTTACATTGGCAAGCGACAAAGCCCGTCACTTGCCGGTTTTAGCAATCAGAATCCAAGGTTCAGGCCAAAGGTGAACGACTTTGAGCGCGGTGTCTGCGACTCATCCTTCGCCATTCCCCACGACCCGGCGGAATGTTCAGGGTCAGTGCCGCTGTACTTCGTAAGGCAGAACACATTGTTAAGGTTAAGATACACTTTCAGTTCCTGCAAGCCCAAAGCCTTGACCTTCTTGCTGTCGAAACTGTAGTTGATGGAAACATAGTTCAGACGGATAAACCCTCCGTCCTCCACGAAGCGTGAAGACCCCTGCCAGTTATAGCCCGTGCCATACATGGCCCGTGGAATATTCGTAACGTCACCGTCCTGTCTCCACCTCCAGTTAACGGAAGCGCACTGGTTATAGGTGTCATACATCTTCTCCAATTCCATACGTGCAATATTTATCACCTTGTTTCCGAAACGGTAGTGGAAACTGCCACGCACCTGCCACTTGCCGTATTTGAACGTAAGGTTGAAACCGCCGCTGACCTTAGGCATGGAATTGCCTAGGTACACTACGTCCAGCGAGTTTATCTGTCCGTCATGGTTCACGTCCTCATAAATGGCATCGCCACCCTGGAAATCATACGTTGAAGACCCCGTGTCATAGTTATACACCAGTTTTTTGGGTTCTCCGGTACTTGTCATCAGCACCTGCCCCTGCTCGTTCAACGCTATCGGCGCTGTCTTTCCACTTGCCAGAAACTCGTTGTTTATCCAGTCCTGGAACTGTCCGGCAGACAGATTGTGCTCCATCTGATAATCAGTAAGGTACTCATACGTGTATTGATACACTCCCTTGAAGTTGAAACCGTAAATAGAGCCAAGAGGATTTCCTACCTGGATGCGGTTCAGATAACTGCCGCTGCCCCTTGTCGTTGCACTCCAAGAAGAGTTGAGCGATTCCAAGACCCTCTCGTCCATTTCAGTAATCTCATTGTAGTTCTGTGAGATATTCAAGTCAGCCGACATCGAGAACTTCCCGCTCTTGATTATGTTCTTCATAGACACATTGGTCTCCCATCCCTGATTCTTCATCCCCCCGACATTGGCATAGGCCAATTTGGAGTAGCCGGAAGAAGAAGGAATGCTCACATTCTTCATAAGCAGGTCAGAAGTCTGCTTTCCATAATATTCAAAGTCAAGTTCTATGCGGTCATTCAGAAGTCCGACATTGAACCCGAGGTTATAACTTTTAGTCTTCTCCCATCTCAAGTCATCAAGTTTCAGCCCGTCAATGCTGCCGGCAGTTAGCAGGCTGCCACTTGCACCATACACGCCGTCATTGGTGTTATAGACAGAGTAGAACAACGATTCTGAGCCCGGTGCCGTACCGTTCATACCCCAGCTTGCCCTCAATCCAAGCATGCTCACCTTCTTACGTGACCATTCCATAAACGGCTCGTCTATGACATTCCAGCGTCCTGACACAGCAGGGAAGAGTGCCCACTTGTTCTTCGGGCCGAACTTGGACGACCCGTCACCGCGCAATGTAAGGCCAAGTGAATAACGGCCCTTATATGCCAGATGCCCTGTATAATACCATGACTGCGACTTAGACTCGCCACTTGAACTTGACATCTTGCGCAATGCACCGTTCGCCGTCACTGTCTCCATGCCTGTCGGCAGTTCCGACTTCGTAAGTCCCTGCGCATTCTGTTTGGAAGTAGTCATCTGATACCTGAATTTCATCGTACTCGTCCAGTCCTGATTGCGGAATGCCGGTGTCAGCGTGAAGTCATTGGTAAGGCTGAACTGCGTGCGGTTACTCTCACTGTTCGCCACCGCATTGTAAGTGTCATACTCTTTCCAGTCATTGGAGGTAAGGGATGCAGGACAATACGAGGGGCGTGTTGCCGCATAGATGTCAAAATCTATACGACCTGTATATTTCAGCCTCGTCTTGCCTTCTTCCTTGCCAAGCAGGTCATAGTCAATACGGAAGTCAGGAGTGATGCGGTACGTCTTCTCCTTTGCCCATGCAAGATTCGCTATCGCCACAGGATTACCTAAAGAACGCAGAGAACCGAGCCGTTCCGAAGAATAGTTGCCGGTGGAAGGGTCGCCCGTAGGGTTCATTATATAGTAATCGCCCGTGTCACTTCCATCAGCATTCTGACGATAGATGCTCATATTCGGAGCCTGTTTCTGCGCAATGGCCAACAGCCCAGAGTAATTTTGGTTATTATCGGTGTATGTCAATGCGAAATTGGAAGAAAAGCGTATACGGTCAGACACGAAGAAGTCAAGAGCAAAACGCGTGGACAAGCGGTCAAGGCTCTGCTTGATAATTGAACCCGTCTGATGGTCATAACTACCCGATATGCGGAATCTTGCCTTCTTTCCGCCACCGCTGATGCTCAGCACGTGGCTCTGGTTCACCCCCACCTGGCTCACCTCGTCCACCCAATTAGTGTTGTTGTTCCAGTTTTCATACTCGCTCCATGCCGTGTTATAGTTCAGTTCTGGTATGCCTGTCGTTACAGACGATGACTGTGACGGATTGAAGAACTCCTCTTTCATCAACATTGTGTAGTCATCACCTGACAACAGTTCATAGCCTTTCGGCTGCCATGTGGCAGAGAGTTTGAAAGAATAGTTGACCCTCGGCTTGCCCCTTGAACCACGCTTGGTGGTAATCGATATAACACCGTTAGCTCCGTTGGCACCCCATATAGCCGTTGCGGCGGCATCCTTCAACACCGTTATCGATGCTATATCCTCCACATTGACAGACAGCAGTGAAGCATAACTCTCATCTGTGGCATTGGAGAAATCGAACGAAGCGTCCGGATTGTCGAAGATCTTGTCGTCGACAACTATGAGCGGTTCCGCATTGCCGTTGATAGAGGTGACACCACGCAGCCGCATGGTGGTACCGGCACCTAGGTTACCCGAGTTGGATACGATGTCCAGTCCGGCTATCTGTCCCTGCAATGCCTCATCAGCACTGGTAAAGGCAAGACCTTCGACCTTCGCCATATCCATAGTCTGCTGCGCAACGGACATTTCACGCTTAGGAATGGCCAGTCCGCCTTGATTGCCGTTCTTGGAACGCACAACCACCTCGTTAAGTTGGTGTGTACCAGACTCCAGCGTTATAGTGAAAACCTTGGTGTCCCCTATCTTCTTCTGCCATGTCTTGTCACCGATGTATGACACCACGAGTTTGTTGCCGGTATTCTTGACCGTCATGGAGAAGTTACCGTTCATATCAGTTGTCGTAGCAGATACATTGCGGTTGTTGGCATCACGTTCCACAACACTCGCCATCATGACTGGCCCCATGGCATCCGTCACTACGCCCGAAATGCGGGTGCCCTGCGCCATACCCACCTGCGCCACGAGACACAGCATGAATAATATAATTATGTACTTTTTCATCGTTTTAGTCAAATCTCTTGTTAGAATTCAGGTATAGCGGTTCACTTATCTCATGTATCACGGCAAAGGCCGAAGTGGAAATATGCGGCACTTCGTCCGTTTCCTTTTCGTAGGAGAACAGATAGTCCCTCGCCATCGTGTTCACAAGTCCGCTCTGGTCACTCTCTATACGGTGCATAACGCCTGCGGCATCCGTCACCGTCAGCACACCTGCGGAACCGCCGACGGCCAGTTTCAGGAACTGCTCATTGCCGCCCATCTGCAATGTCTGGTATTCTCCCTGTTCTACGGTCTTGTCGGCAAAGACATAGCCGCGCTGCAAATGATAACACACGAACCGGCGTATTGCATTCAGCATGGCCTGTGCTTTTTTCCTGCCGTTCGCTTCCACGGTGCCGCCGCGTGTGGCGGTACTCTCATACACTCCCTGTACGTCCTTCCATGAAGGCAGCCCCATGTCGAACGCTTTCTGCACTGCGGTATTGTCCGGGGCATATACGGTGTAGTGGTAGGAGTTCAGCAGTGTCATGTTCATATCTATGCTCACCTGTTTCTGCGTGCCAGAAGAAAACTTCTGCGTGGATTTGGCAAACACCAGCAGTTGCTCCTGTGCGGATTTCGTAGCCGGTGCCACAGCCACGTTTGATATGCCGAGCCAGTCAAGGATGCCTGTCTGCGCTGCCGCCTCGAAGCCCTCACACAGTGCCACGAAGTCACTGAACTGGCTGTGTGCCGTCAATGTGGCGTAAATGCTGTTGAGCGGTGTCTGCAACACATGGTCAACGGCAAGCGTCCGGCCGTTCTTCTCGTTCCATGTCTTGGTGATTCCGGCCTGTACGGCATTGCCTGCGGCTGATGCGCCCTTACCGGCTTCAGCACCGGTAACATATATTGCCGCCCCCTGCTTGGTACGATAGTAACTGCGCTGCCCCAAGGTCTCTCCGCCATGCAACACTACGGTGTGCGTGTTCAGCACGTCAGCGAACTGTGATGCCACTGATGTAACATCCACATTCTGCGGTATCTCGTCACCAAACTTACCCGTTGACTTGTTGTAGGCCACCCTGCGGCAGGCTATGAAGGGGCTTGTTTTGGTGGTATAGAAGCGCAATCCCGTCGGTGTCTGTCCGGGAAGCAGCGAGCATGGATCTACGAAGCATTTGTCAAAGGCATCGTTTGTAGGTACGAAAAGGGCATAGTTGGCACTCATGGCCAGAAGGTAAGCCCAGAAGTCAAGTCCCAGTATGGACGCAGTGGTGGTGCTGCCACTATATATCGTCTTGTCCTGAATGGCCCAGCGCATGACGCTGAGATCGTCATTGAACAGTGTCGGGGCTGAGACTGCCTGATATTCGTCAGGCATTATGACATCACCGAGTACATAAACCACGCCGTTGTTGGCTATCCTAACGTCATAAGTCCCGTCCGCACTCTTTTTAAGATACCCCATGTTCATGCCCATATTCTCCGCTGCCGTGTTTACAATTGTTGAGAACTTGCTCGGCACGGCATCAATGAATGAGGCCTTCATGAGGTTGTTGACGAAAGTCGCCATAATGTATTTGGGTACGGAATCTATGTTCTCCGCAAGGTTTTCAATGGTATTGGGCTTGGTCCCGAACTGCTCTACCATGAATGCGCCCTCACCACCCGGCAGGAAATACCGTGTCATGGCCTCATCATCAGGCACGAACATGGCTCCCATGTCCGAAATATCCGTTGCGCTGTTGGGATAATATTGATTCCATCCCGGATCATAAAGCAGCAGCGTATTGCTCGCCACAGCCACGCCGTCAGGGTCTTTGTTGCCTGCCACACCCTGCGAACGGTTGCTTAGATAGCGCAACTGACAGATAGCAGGAATCTGCTGGTGACCGTTCTGCACAGCCCAGTCATTATACGCCTTCGTCGTTACATCGTCAGTATAGGGAGCGGAAAAGCGGTCAAGGATACGCGAGAAATAAGATGTCCCGCCACTCTCGCGGATAACCTGCGCCATATTTCCGGGCGGCACTATCACGTCGCGCATCTGCTGTATGTAGCCATTGAGACACGTCAGGTCACCATGCGTCACGGGATTGCGGAAAATGTAAGCCGCACCATCCTCATAAGGCGCACCGGTGATAACGGAGAAGTCAGAGCCGTCACCGTCAATGGTGATGGAGTTTTTCAGCATCTGCTCCCTTGTGAAATGCACCATCATAGGCTGCGTGGCATCGCTGACATAGTTTATGCCCGCATTGCGGAACTTGTCCCAATAAGGACTGTTCGCAAACGCCCCACCCTGCGTTAGTGCTGAGGCGGACAAATAGGACACGCTGTCCGTAACGCCCAACTGCGTCTGGTGCCTGATGGCCTTGCCCCTTTCCACAGAAGTGGATGTGGCACTGACGTTGGAAAGCATCTTCAGCAGATAGGCATTGTCGAGCATGGAGGAGTAGAGAAGCATCTTCTTCTGCGCCTCTGTCAACTCTTCGTAACTTTTCACTCCCCATGAATTGCTTTGAAAGAAACGTCCAAAAGCTTCATCATTCGCAGGGAACACTGTTTTGGAACCTGTACGGTTCAAGGTTTCGGCATACCCAAGGTCATTCACAAGCCGTACATAACTGTTGAACGTCCCCTCCATATAGTCAGGGTTTGGATTTGTCAGTTCATGATAGATACTACCACCAAGCCAAACGGGCTTGTCGGTCTCACTCGCACCCCAAGGGGTGTCATCGCACGAGACGGTACACGCGACAAGCATTGCGGCAAGCAGCAGTTTTCCCATTGCTGTAAATTTGTCTGTCATTATACTTTAAGTTTTAGTTGTTTGCGTATTGTAGACTGCAAAATAAGTTATTTTCAATAAAGTACAATGGATAAAAACGTCCGAAATAGGCGTACAATCTTCCGAAGGAACATCACACGCATTCTGAGAGGGCCCGATTACACTGAGAAGTGGGGCATTTTCACGATTATGCCAAGACATTATTTTATTAAGATCTACCCACAAGGAGGTAAACAAAGAGCATAAATAATGGTCATCCCCTAACACTCACTGCCAAGAGATGACCTTTAACTACAATCTTTTCTGCTAAAACCTTTTTCGAAAAACGGCTAAAGCCATTTTTCTTCTTATCATAACTAACCTTAATTATTCTTAGTCTTCATCCCAATCTTCCCATGTCCTTTTCTTTGAAAGAGACACATTTCCGTTAACACCGGTCTGTGACATGTCCAAAGAAGGTTGTTCACTGGAACCTGAGAGAATAGATGTGCGAACGGCGAATACTGTAATTGTCGGTGCTGTATATTGCTTTTTCATATTGTTATTGTTTTTGGAGATTATTATTTTTTGAATATTTTCTTACCATCAAGGATTATCAATCCCTTGACATCGGCATTGACACGTTGACCTGCCACATTATAATATATTGGAGAGTTCGATACGGTAGCCGCTTCCACTTCACTTACGACTGTGGGAGTACTGTCAGGCATAGATAATGCAAGTGCCTTCGCATTGCCAGTTTGTGGTTGGGCTACAGTGAAATAGCCTTTACCTGCAGCTATGGTGCCAGAGGTGACAGGTGCGAAAACCACTTTGCCATCCTGTTGTGCAAGCACATAGTAAACAGATGCGGCTGCTTCGGAATATTCTATGTCTGTAACAGAGTATGTCAGTGAGTTGGTAACGGCAGCAGCACTGTTGCATACAGAAACGGACGCTGTGCTACCCTTCACGATAATTGCTGTGTTTGCAGGTACGGTAGAAACCTGTTCAAGTGTCAC
>CAZPNC010000050.1:0-16269 GCA_964587945.1 uncultured Prevotella sp.
CGGCGGCCCGTCGGAAAAGGTCGGAATACTGGCCGGAGACCGCTTTGTTTCTGTCAACGACACCACCATTGCAGGAGTGAAAATGTCAAAAGAGGACATAATGCGCCGGCTACGAGGCCCCAAAGGCACTAAAGTACGCATAGGAGTGAAACGCAGCGGCATAACGGACGTGATATACTTCACAGTCACCCGCGACAAGATTCCCCTTAACACCGTCGATGCCTCATACATGCTACGCCCCACTATCGGCTACATACGCCTGTCTTCATTCGGCGCAACGACCCACAAGGAGTTTCTCGACTGCATCAACACCCTGAAGAAACAGGGTATGCAGGACCTCGTTCTTGACCTGCAGGACAACGGAGGGGGATACCTTCAGGCTGCCGCTGACGTGCTGGACGAACTGCTTGAAGCCAATGACCTGCTGGTTTATACCAAAGGCAGGACGGTACGCAGGCAGGAATTTCGCGCCAAAGGCAACGGAACGTTCCGGAAAGGACGTATCGTGGTACTCGTAAACGAGTTCTCCGCCTCAGCGGCCGAAATAGTCTCCGGAGCCATACAGGACCAAGACCGCGGCACGGTTGTGGGAAGAAGGACATACGGCAAGGGACTTGTGCAACGGCCTATCGACCTGCCCGACGGCTCTATGATACGTCTAACGGTGGCACACTACTTCACACCGTCAGGACGGTGCATACAGAAACCATACGTAAAGGGTGACAAGAAGGACTACCAGCACGAACTGGAAGACCGCTACGAGCATGGAGAATTTACCAGCAGCGACAGCATACACTTTGCCGATTCTCTGAAATACGAGACTCTGAAACTACACCGCACCGTATACGGCGGGGGCGGAGTGATGCCCGACTACTTCGTGCCGCTTGACACTACACGCTACACCAAGTTCCACCGCGAACTGTCCGCCAAGAGCATCATTATCAACGCCAACCTGCGATACGCTGAGAAAGCACGTAAGGAACTGCTGAAACGCTATGGCAAAGAGGCATATCCAAACGGCGTGAACTATGTAAACCCTGACAAACCAGCAAAGAAAGGCTTCGCAGCCTTCATGCACGACTACACCATCCCGAAGGAGGTCATAGACGGAATCATAGAGGAAGGTCTCAAGCAAGGCATCAAACCAAAAGACAAGGCCGAACAAGAACAGACCGAGAAGATGGTGGCCATGCAGATGAAAGCCCTCATAGCCCGCGACCTGTGGACAATGACCGAGTACTTCCGCGTGACAAACGAGAGCAACGACTTCATAAAATGCGCCCTCGAAAGGCTTGATGCCGTCAAATGACGGCAGACTGAATAAGGGGAATAAAACCGCATCACTATACGAAAGGCCACTTTCACCACACGAAAAGGGCACATTCACCAGACATGCCAATAACACCCCTGACAGTACCCCAATCAACCAGACCCAAGACGCATGACTTTCACCTTATATATATGAAGCCCCCAAAAAGGCATAATGACATGCAGAAAAAATGCACACAACATAAAATGTAACATATTAAAAATCAAATTTTCACAAATTCTTCACCCATTTTCCTGCACAAACACCCCCCTTGTGTGCAAAACAGCACTCTTTTTGTAGAAAATATTTGGCCATTAGGAAGAAAATGTGTAATTTTGCACCCAAATTCAAATGCTTAGCATTAAAAAAGAACAAATAGAATATTAATTAAACAAAATTTAATCATGTCTGAAATTGAATCAAAAGTAGTAGAGATTATCGTTGATAAGCTGGGTGTAGACGCAGCAGAGGTAAAGTCAGAAGCAAGCTTCACAAATGACCTCGGTGCAGACTCATTGGACACAGTAGAGCTCATCATGGAACTCGAAAAGGAATTCGGCGTAACAATCCCTGACTCTGATGCAGAGAAAATCCAGACTGTTGGTGACGCTGTTTCTTACATCGAGAACGCCAGCAAGTAACCAACTCCGCTTGCGTGCGATAATCCGTATGATAACATGGGGGATGGCTGGGCGATACAATCGTCCAACCATCACCCTTTTTTTGTTGTCTGGCTATAGGTTGTCGGCACAATGCCGATAGTGACATACACGGAATGTATAGCCAGACAGCAGAACCGCGAAAAAGATTAAATAAAGAAAACAACAAACAACTAATACAGCAATGGAATTAAAAAGAGTTGTAGTAACCGGCATCGGTGCCGTTACACCACTTGGTCTCACAGCAGAAGAGACTTGGAAGAACCTACTCGACGGTGTCAGCGGTGCTGACGACATAAAGCAGTTCGACGCTACACGATACAAGACACATTTCGCATGCGAGGTAAAAGGCTTTGAACCCACGAAATGGATTGACCGCAAGGAAGTCCGCAAGATGGACAAGTTCTGCCAGTTTGCCATAGCCAGTGCCGCAATGGGCATAGAAGACTCAGGCATAGACCTGGAGACGGTTGACAAGAACCGTATCGGTGTCATCTACGGAGTGGGCATCGGCGGACTCAGAACCATGCAGGACGAGATAGAGGACTATACAGGACGCAAGGACAATCCGAAGTTCAACCCGTTCTTCATACCTAAGATGATAAGTGACATAGCACCTGGCCAGATTTCCATCCGCTACGGATTCCACGGCCCTAACTATGCTACTACCAGCGCATGCGCATCATCTACCAACGCACTGGCTGACGCATTCAACCTCATACGCCTCGGCAAAGCGAACATAATAGTAAGCGGTGGCGCAGAGGCTGTCATCACAGACCCTGGTCTGGGAGGCTTTGCATCAATGCACGCACTGTCAACACGCAACGACGAGCCACAGAAGGCAAGCCGTCCTTTCTCTGCATCACGAGACGGATTCATCATGGGCGAAGGCGCAGCATGCCTCATACTTGAGGAACTGGAGCACGCAAAAGCACGCGGAGCAAAGATATATTGCGAAATGGTAGGCGAGGGAATGTCTGCCGATGCATATCACATCACGGCATCACACCCGGAAGGTCTCGGCGCAAAGATAGTAATGTCTGAAGCACTGAAGGACGCTGAAATGAAGCCTGAGGATATTGACTACATCAACGTTCACGGCACATCAACACACGTTGGTGACATTTCAGAGGCCAAGGCCATCAAGGAACTGTTCGGAGAATGGGCTTACAAACTGAACATCTCGTCCACAAAGTCAATGACAGGACACCTGCTCGGCGCTGCAGGGGCAGTAGAAGCCATGGCTTGTGTACTGTCAGTGCAGAACGACATCATACCGCCGACAATCAACCACGAGGACGGCGACGACGACCCTGAGATAGACTACAACATGAACTTCACCTTCAACAAGGCACAGAAGCGAGAAGTCCGCGCAGCACTGAGCAACACCTTCGGGTTCGGCGGACACAATGCGTGCGTAATCTTCAAGAAATATGCTAAGTAATATCATTGACAGGATAAGACTCCCTTTCCGCAAGGAAAAGGAGTTTTATTCTGCATTATACAACATCCTCGGCTTCTATCCTAACAACATCACTTACTACAAGGTGGCACTGATGCACAAAAGCATAGGGCACCGCGCCACACCGGAAGAGTTGAAAGTGCTGGAGGGCAAGAAGAAGAAAAAGGACAAGGAGACCGCAAAGGATACAGACGGACGCTACGAGCAGTTCAACCGCAAGAAAAGCAAGAAGGCACGGCAGAACAACGACAACGGCAAAAGAGGACGTAACGAGCAGTTGGGGAAACATCTCAACAACGAAAGACTGGAGTTTCTCGGTGATGCCATACTTGACGCCGTGGTCGGTGACGTGGTCTACAAGCACTTTCCAGGCAAGCCAGAAGGCTTCCTGACCAATACAAGGTCAAAACTTGTGCAAAGGGAGACACTCGGAAGACTGTCAAAGGAGATGGGTGTCAGCACACTTATACTCTCAAGCAGCCGCACAGCCACACACAACAGTTACATCGGAGGCAACGCCTTCGAGGCGCTGGTGGGTGCAGTTTACCTTGACAAAGGATATGATGCCTGCTACAAGTTCTGGACTGAACGCATAATGAATACCTACCTCAACGTGGACAATATGGCCTATAAGGAGGTGAATTTCAAGTCTAAGATACTGGAATGGTCACAGAAAAACCGCGTACAGATGGAGTTCAGGCTTGAAGACCAGTCACAGGACAAGCACGGTTCACCGAAATTCGTGTACACACTGTGCCTCGAAGGGCTGGTAGGAGGAACGGCAGAGGGATTCTCAAAGAAAGAGAGCCAGCAGAAGGCGTGTGAGATAACGCTGAAGAAACTACGCTCCGGCAACAAGTTCATAGACAGTGTATTCGCCGCAAAGACCGAAAGGACAAAGATGGAAGAGACACCTACCACCCTCGTTCCTGAAATAGAGGAGCAGAAGACGGATGACTTCTTCATAGAGAAAGCTAACGACAACGACGGACAAGCAACAGCGGACAAAGGCAACGAACCTGTGGTACACACAGAAAAGGCCGTGGACGAACTGACATTGGACGACCTTGAGGCTACACCCAAGGAGGAGACGCTTGAGGACATCATAGAGAAAGCGGAGTCGGAAGCATACAAAAACGTATAATAAAAACATCTTTTCACAATGAAAATAGCACTTATCGGATACGGGAAAATGGGCAAGATGATAGAGAATATCGCCCTTTCACGTGGTCATGAGATAGTAAGTATCATCGACGTGGACAACCAGGACGACTTCAACAGTCCTGCTTTTGCCTCTGCCGACGTAGCAATAGAATTCACCGCACCACAAGTTGCCTACGGTAACTACCTCCGCGCATGGGAGCATGGAGTTAAAGTGGTGAGCGGTTCCACAGGATGGCTGAAGGAACACGGCGACGATGTGCGACGTGCATGCACACAAGAGGGAAAGACTCTCTTCTGGGCTTCCAACTATTCCATAGGCGTTGCCATATTCTCAGCAGTAAACAAGTATCTCGCGAAAATCATGAACGGATTTGAACAGTACGATGTTGAGGAGACGGAGGTACACCATATCCACAAGCTTGACCACCCTTCCGGCACCGGAATTACCCTTGCCGAGCAGATAGTAGCCAACCTTGACCGCAAGGATGACTGGCAGATGGGCTCGCTGACACAGCCTGACGGCACAGTGGTACCGGCTGAAAGTTGCGACAAGAACAAGATGACAATCAACTCGATACGTAGTGGAGAAGTGCCTGGAATACACTCTATAACATGGAACTCGGAAGCAGACCAGATAACAATCACACACGATGCGCACTCACGTCAGGGCTTCGCATTCGGTGCTGTGCTTGCAGCTGAATACACAGCACAGCACAACGGACTGCTGACCATTGACGATATGTTCAAATTTTAGGGTTCAGGATAGCAGGTTCAGGGTTGCAGGTCTTACGGGCAGACAATCCGTTAATCCGCAAGACCCATAACCTACAACCCCAAAACCTACAACCATTATTATCGCTATGAAGAAAAAACAACAGCAAAACATGAAGGTACAGTGGACCAAGTTCTGCGTGTGCATTGTCCTTTACCTGCTCTTCCTGCTATGGCTCAAGAGTTGGTTAGGCCTCATTGTGGTGCCTTTCATCTATGACGTATACATCTCCCGCAAGATAAGGTGGGACTGGTGGAAAGACCTTGAGAACCCTATGCGCATGGTGATGTCATGGGTTGACGCCCTTGTCTTCGCTCTCGTGGCCGTGTATTTCATCAATCTCTTCTTCTTCCAGAACTATGTCATACCGTCAAGTTCATTGGAGAAGTCACTCCTCACGGGCGATTACCTCTTCGTGTCAAAGGCCAGTTACGGCCCGCGCATACCGCAGACACCACTCACAATGCCGCTGACACAGCACACGATGCCTATACTCGGCACCAAGTCTTACATAGAATGGCCGCAGTGGGACTACCGCCGCGCACCGGGATTGGGACACGTGAAACTCAATGACATCGTGGTCTTCAACTATCCTGCCGGCGATACTGTGGTGTCAGACCCACAGATTCAGGCCAACGACTATTACCAGATGGTGTACGGTTACGGCCAGCAGATACTACAGCAGAACGGCATTGCGCCGCAACTTGACAGCCTGGCACCGATGATGCTACGCAAATACTACGCCATGGCCTATGATGCCGGACGGCAATACATACTTCAGAACCCCAACGATTTCGGCACATTGACAGACCGTCCCGTTGACCGCAGGGAGAATTATGTGAAGCGTTGCGTAGGACTTCCGGGACAGACGCTGCAGGTAAAGAACCGTATTGTATATCTTGACGGTAAGCCTAACAAGGAGCCTGACAACGTGCAGTACACCTATTTCATGAAACTTCTTGAGCCGTTGCCACAGGATCTTGTTGAAGAACTGGGCATATCGCAGGAGGACATACAGCAGTTCAACACGTCCGGATATATGCCTCTCACCGCCCATGCGGCCAAAGTGCTGAAGGCGCGCAAGGACATCGTAAAGTCCATAACACTGAACAAGGAGCAGGTAGTGGGCGATGTGTATCCCCTCAACGCCCGCTATGGCTGGACACGTGACAACTACGGCCCTCTGTGGATACCGCAGAAGGGAAAAAGCATAGACCTGACACTGGAGAACCTGCCTATATATGAGCGTCCGATACGTGTCTACGAAGGCAACGACCTCGTAGTCACCGATAACGGAAAGATACTCATCAATGGCAAGGAGGCTAAAAAATACACCTTCAAGATGGACTACTACTGGATGCAGGGGGACAACCGTCACAACAGTGCCGACTCACGCTACTGGGGCTTTGTGCCAGAAGACCACATAGTAGGCAAGCCTATTTTCATCTGGTGGTCAAGCAATCCTGACCGCAAAGGCTTCAGTGCCATACGCTGGTCACGCCTCTTCCGCTTCGTGGATAACATCAAGTGAAGCCTGAAATAAAGAGCAAAAAAAAACACAAGTTGCGTTTGCAACTTGTGTTTTTTTTGCTTATTTTATCTTACTCCCATCTCCTCCAGAAGGCGATTGGCATTGCCCCAGTGCCTTATCATATAAAGGACATAACGTATATCGACGTTGATACAGCGGGCAAGGGTGCTGTCGTAGAATATATCAGCGGAGAGACTGTCCCAGTTTCCGTCAAAGGCCAGACCTATCAGGCGTCCCTTTGCATCAATAACCGGGGAGCCGCTGTTGCCGCCCGTAATGTCATTGTTGGTAAGAAAGCACAGGTTCAGTGTACGGGAAACACTGTCCGTGAAGATGCCGAAGTCCTTTGCGGAGAGCAGTTCGTGCATAACAGGTTCGGCAAAGTAATCCTCCACCGTATCCACGCTGTTCATCTTGTCAACCATTGACTGCGCTGTGGTATAGTAACCAGAATCATATCCGCCGAGACTGTAGCCTCCTACCTGTCCGTATGTCAGGCGCATTGTGAAGTTGGCATCACTGTAATGCGGCAAATCCTGCTCCATGCGGAGTTTTGCAAGGCATAGATAGCGTTCCTGCTCCGCAATGCCATCACTGATTTCGTCAAGCACCATCTTTATATCCGAGAACGTTTCAAGAAGCGACATGCTCATGTCTATGCCGATATCCTTCTTCATCCGCCGCGTCATCCTTACCGGTATTTTTTCCAATGGGCGCATTAGTATGGATTTATCCCATACCGCCTGCACGTAAGCCGCATAGTCTCCACCGAACTCTCCGTCAATTTTCTTGTAGAAAGATGGCTGGTATTTCTCAGGCACATGCTCACGATAGTTGCGCAACAGCACAGCCAACGCCTCTATATCAAGGGCTTTGTCCCATGCCTTACTGTTGTCATCGAACTTCACATACTGCTTTCTGGGTTTTCCGGCGGAACCATATACAGGCATACCGTTATAATAATTCGTGGCGCGTATGGCCAGTTCATTGTTGCTGCGACGCGTGAACGACTCCACAAAGAACGTAAACGCCCTCATTGCCTCCTTGCGTTTGGCGTAAAGGCGCGCCAGCTTTCCCATGTCAAGTTTTCCGACTGCCACCTTAGCGGTATCCGTCCACGCCTTGATTCGCTCCTCATGAACCTTTTTCATCCACACGATGCCTATGGAATCTATACATTTGTTCACACCGATGGCATTCTTCCAATAGTTGGAACTCTGCGCATACTTGGAGTCATACTTTATCCGTACCTCCTCTGAAGCATCCATGTGGCGTTTCATAACCGCCTGCTTCACACCGCGCACCTGCTGCATAGGGTCGTTGACACAATCACGCATCTCCTCTATTCCGAAACTGCTCAGGTAGCGCTCCGTTGCACCCGGATACCCCATGACCATGGCAAAATCCCCGTCTTTGTACCCTTCCGTACTTACAGGCAGCCATTTCTTTGGCCGCATAGGCACGTTTCTTGGGTTATATGCGGCAGGACGGCCGGTCAAGGAATCGACATACACCCTGAAAACAGAGAAGTCGCACGTCTGTCTCGGCCACATCCAGTTGTCTGTTTCTCCTCCGAACTTGCCCATGCTCTTAGGCAACGAAAAGACAAGCCGCACATCCTCGTAACGCTGGTAGGTGGTGGCATAGTAGGCGTTGCCTTCATAGAAAGCGTTTATAATGACATACAGGGTGGAATCTTCTGACTTTACAGCGGCGGTAAGCGCATCCTGCAACGAGTCTATAAGCATCTTCCTGCCATAAGAACTCAACGTATCAATACCTAAAGAGTCAAGTGTATGAGTCACATCACGCTGCGACCGCATGAAGGAAACGAACATATTCTCATTGGGAAGTTCCGCTGCGAGAGAGTCAGCACAGAAACCATTGAGCATATAGTCATGCTCAACGGTGGAGTGACGGCGTATGGCCTCAAAGCCACAATGGTGGTTTGTCAGTACCAGTCCCATGGGCGACACCACCTCGGCGGTGCAATATCCGGAGAAATTGACAACACAGTCCTTCAGTGCGAGGCTGTCGTCGTACAGTGATGACTTTGGCATGGCAAAGCCCTCGGCCTGCATCTGCCTGTAGACAGCATCGGGAAGGTTATACAATGTCCACATACCTTCATCGGCATTGATGGCCGCTGGGGTAAGCAGAACTATCATTAGGTATAGCAAACGGTATATCTTTCGCATTCTGACTATTTACTTTCTGAATTTTTTTCCTATATAAGGCAAGGATGACAACGGTACATCCTTACGCACAACAATAACAAGATAGATGACTATCATACAGGTATCGGCTACCAGTTGCAATGCAGTGCCCCACTCCATGCGGTGCAATGACTCGGAAGAGTCAATGTATTCCATGGCAAGATACATGCCTGCCGTGATTATAATGTATTCCATTATGCCGCGTATGTCATAACGTATAGGGTATTTCTTCTGTCCTACGACGTATGACAGAAGCATTGCGGTACCGTAACCGGCCACACCTCCCCATGCACAAGCCATATAACTGTACTGAGGAATGAAGATGATGTTTACGGCGACAAGTACGATGCAGCCTGCAGCCGAGAACCACGCGCCCCATATTGTCTTGTCAATCAGTTTGTACCAGAATGACAGATTGAAGTATATACCCATCATTATCTCCGCTGCCATGACTATTGGCACAACGCGAAGGCCCTCCCTGTACTCCGCTCCGAGGATGCGCTGAAGCAGCGGCATATACCCCATGACACAGAGAAAGGCGAAAAGGGTGAAGATGACGAAGTATTTCATGGCCTGGGCATAATACTCCTTCTTGTCGCCATCCTTGGCCTTGGCAAACACTATCGGCTCGTAGGCATAGCGGAAAGCCTGCGTTATCATGGCCATTATCATTGCTATCTTGACACAGGCTCCATAGATACCGAGTTGTACCTTCGCCTCACTCATGTCGGGATAGACCACGGTAAAGAGCATCTTGTCAGCCGTCTGGTTGAGTATTCCGGCTATGCCAAGCACCAGTATCGGCCACGAATATTTGAACATACGGCGCAAAAGACCGTAATCTACAATGCGGAACGGTATGCCGTTTTCCCTGCAATACGTCCTCGCCGCCACGTGTTCGTGGGCAAATTCGGGTATGAAGAAGAATGTTATAAGCCCGGTGCAGACAAGGTTCAGCGAGAATACATAGAACACATCGTCCTTGCCAAGCCAAACAAAGTAAAGCAGGTTCAACCCGATGTTGAGCACTATGAACAGCATTTTGAGCGAAGCGAACTTCACGGCGTTCTTCTTGTATCTGAGATATGAGAACGGTATGGCCTGGATGGCATCCAAAGCCACTACTCCGGCCATCATGAGTATGTAGTCCTCATGGCCTACATATCCCAGTGTAGTGGCTATAGGGGCAATGAAAAGACACACCGATGCAATGAAGACAGCTGTCAGTGTGGCCACAAGAACCATGCTTGTGGAAAACACACAGTGCGGGTTCTCACCCTCCTTGTTTGCAAAACGGAAGAAGGTCGTCTCCATTCCGAATGTTAGTATGACCAGTATCAACGCCACATAGGCATACAGATTGGTCACGACACCGTAGCCACCGCTGTCTGCGGAGATTACATGTGTATAAAGAGGCACGAGCAGATAATTCAAGAATCTGCCCACTATACTGCTAAGGCCGTATATGGCGGTGTCCTTGGCAAGAGATTTCATTGATGCCATAATGTCTGTATATTAAAGTAGGCTCTATTAATTGGCTTTGCCGGATTTTGACTTTTAGCCGAGGGCAGTGTGAAAGCTGAAGAAGGAATATAGCTGGCTATATGACTAATGAAACTGGCAAACTGCCCTCGGATAGAAGCAAAAAGATGACAAGACGTCAATAGACCATGTCTTGTATTATTATACGGTGGGGATTTTATAGAACCCACCTAAAGACAAAAAAAGCCCCTTCCCCACCCTCTCTTGTAAATGTAGGGGCTGGGGGAGGGGGCTTTCTTATTTTCAGTTTGCCTTAATCCTGTCCGTAACGGGTGTGACGCTCATAGTTGTCGCCACGCTCCTGACGGTCACCACGGTCGCCACGATCTCCGCGATCATAACGGTCGCCACGGTCACCACGGTCCTGACGTGGACGGCGGTCACCACGATCGTAACGGTCTCCGCGGTCATAGCGGTCGCCACGGTCTGGCCTTGGACGTCTTTCGCGCTCTACATAACCTTCCGGCTTCTCAAGAAGCGCACGGCGGGAGAGTTTGTATTTACCCGTCTTCTGGTCGATATCGAGCAACTTGACTTGTAACTTATCACCCTCCTTGATGCCCGCTTCTTCAACGGTATCAAGTCTCTTCCAGTCTATTTCGGATATGTGCAGCAGGCCATCCTTGCCCGGCATTATCTCAACGAAGCAGCCATAAGGCATTATAGAACGTACCGTACCCTCGTAAACTTCACCGATTTCCGGTACAGCAACGATAGCCTTGATTTTGCCAAGAGCAGTATCGATAGAGTTCTTGTCTGGACCTGACACCTGTACCTTGCCTACGCCATCTTCTTCATCAATGGTGATGGTAGCACCGGTATCCTCCTGCATCTGCTGGATAATCTTGCCACCAGGGCCTATTATCGCACCGATGAACTCCTTAGGAATCTGTATCTGCACGATGCGTGGTACGTGAGACTTCATTTCTTCGCGTGGTTCGGCAATGGTATCGGTGATACATCCGAGGATGTGTTCACGTCCGGCCTTAGCCTGCATAAGTGCTTTTTCAAGGATTTCGTATGACAGTCCGTCGCACTTTATATCCATCTGGGTAGCTGTAAGGCCGTCCTTCGTACCGGTAGTCTTGAAGTCCATGTCGCCAAGGTGGTCCTCATCGCCAAGGATATCAGACAGTACAGCGTACTTATCCTCACCAGGGTTCTTTATCAGACCCATAGCAATGCCGCTCACTGGCTTCTTCATAGGAACGCCTGCATCCATCAATGCCAGTGTACCGGCGCAGACAGTAGCCATTGAAGATGAACCGTTAGACTCAAGAATCTGGCTCACCAAACGCACGGTGTAAGGGAAATCAGCAGGTATCTGACCCTTCAAACCACGCCAAGCAAGATGTCCATGGCCTATTTCGCGGCGTCCTACGCCACGCTGTGCCTTTGCCTCGCCTGTGCAGAAAGGAGGGAAATTATAATGCAACAGGAAACGCTGGTAAGAACGCTCCAGTACATCGTCAACGAGCTTCTCGTCAAGTTTTGTTCCGAGTGTGCAGGTAGTGAGAGACTGTGTCTCACCACGTGTGAAGATAGCACTTCCGTGAGGCATCGGCAACGGAGATATTTCACACCATATAGGGCGGATATCCGTTGTCTGGCGGCCGTCAAGGCGCACACCTTCATCAAGTATGCAGCGGCGCATTGCGTCACGCTCTACATCATGATAGTATTTGTCTGCAAGAGCATTCTTCTCCTCCATCTCGTCCTCAGAGAGGTCAGTATGGGCGGCAGCGTACTGCTCCTTGAATTCTGTTATTATAGCCTCGAAAGCCTCAGCGCGTGCATGCTTCTCCAAAGCCTGCTTTACCACGTCGTAAGCCTTCTGGTAGCACTCAGCCTTAACCTGTTCCTTGAGGTCGTCATCGTTCACCTCATGGCAGTATTCACGCTTTGTGTCGGTTCCAAGTTCCTTCATCAGTTCGGTCTGCAACTGGCACATCGGCTTGATAGCATCATGTGCTGCCTTCAGGGCATTGAGGAGATCTATTTCCTGAACCTCGTCCATTTCACCCTCAACCATCATGATGTTCTCGGCTGTAGCACCTACCATGAGGTCCATATCAGCCTCAACCATCTGGTCTTTGGTAGGGTTGATGACATATTCGCCACCGACACGAGCCACGCGGACTTCAGAAATAGGGCATTCGAAAGGAATATCTGAACAAGCAAGTGCGCAAGAAGCGGCGAAACCGGCAAGTGCATCCGGCTGGTCAACGCCATCGGCACTGAAGAGTATCACGTTAACATAAACCTCAGCATGATAATCGCTGGGGAAGAGAGGGCGCAGGGCGCGGTCTACAAGGCGGCAGGTAAGGACCTCATCGTCATTAGCTTTGCCTTCACGCTTTGTGAAGCCACCTGGGAATCTGCCTGCTGCAGCATACTGCTCACGGTACTCTACCTGCAGTGGCATGAAATCTGTACCAGGCACTGCGTCTTTTGCGGCACAAACAGTGGCAAGGAGTACGGTGTTACCCATGCGGAGTGTACATGAGCCATCAGCCTGCTTAGCCAACTTTCCTGTCTCGATGGTGATGGTACGTCCATCAGGAAGCGAAACGGTCTTTGAAATTACGTTCATCGAATTGTTTTGTAAATCTTTATTGTTTTAACTAACATCTATTGACGCAGCGTTGCCACGTCAGCATAAATATCTTTTCTTATCCGCGCAAAGGTACGGAGTTTCAATGGACTACGCAACGTTTTTAACATTATTTATGCACTTGTGGCCGATTTTTGATTATGGGTATAGAAACGTGAAAGATAAGTTCCTACTATGGTGTCTTGAAATAATATATGTGGCATCATCTGACAACACTTTCCGCAAAGTATTCCCACCTAACAGACAATGCAACTGTAATAACCGCGACAATCAATGAACACAAGTCACACATGGTTCCGGAAGAAGGACACAAACGCCCGTAATTCTTGCGAGATCCCAATCACATTTTCTCAGAATCAATCACCAGAAGAACACATATTCTTTCTGTCTTTTGCAGTAAGTTACGGCCACGTCACGGGCAGCCTGTATCGTTGCGGTGGCGAGACGTTCCTTTGCCTGCCGTCTTTCACGTTCGATGGCTATTTTATTGTTATATACAGCATCCGTGTCATGCTTTATGGCAGCCTGAAGACTACCGGCCTCTGTGGCGCAGGAACTTGAGACATCAACCATGGCAAGTATTGAGGTAGCAGTAGAGAAATCGCGTTGGGCATAGGCGGAGCGTGCAGCCTGCATCAGTTGTGTACAATAAAGAGTTTGTGATTTGCGGAATATTGCGGTGATTGCGGCTGATACCTGTGTGTAGCCCGAGAGAGATTCGGGATAAGAGGCAAGCAGTGCCATTGCTTCATCATATTGCTGTTGTTTTGCCAACGTGTTGGCTTTGGCAATGATGGCAGCCGTGTTAGCCTGATAATAAGCATTGATTTTATCCTTTGCTATTCCTATGGTCTTTGTATATTTAGCGGTTTCTATTCTGGAAATGGCCGTTCTGCATGCTTCATCCTTTGAATATCCCTCGCCTTTGCAGTCTATCTGTATGGTATTGAATACTGTACCGGTGATGATGTTTCTCACAGTGACGGTGAGTTGTAGTTCCACGGTGTGTATGTTGCGCATACCGCCTTCTACTGTGTTCTCATTAGTTACTGTAGTTTCGGGTACCATTGCCAGTGCGCCACACTCTGTTGCCGCTACACCTTCGGCAGAGGCTATGGCAAGGAGTTTGTTCTTCAGTATGGTCTTTGTGTTGTCATCAAGTGTGCTTTGCTGTGGCATAGCCACAGAGATGTGTATCTGCTCAGTGGCGGTCTGTGCATAAGCCATGACCGTCATGGTTGCAAGCAGCAGGATTATCATTATGTTCTTCATGTCATAAGGTATTATTTGAATGTGATGATAAGTGTATTGTTTGCAACACTACGTTTAATCTGTAGGCCGAATGTGCGCAGGAATTGAAATAATTTCAACCCGAACTTGTTTATGTTATAGTTGCTTCCATTCCCATCCTTCAAAGGTATGCGTACCTCATCGAATATCATTTCAAGGTCGGTGGTGCCCTGAATGTGGTAGTTGTTCTTGTAGGCATTCTCACTCATCCACAGTTCCAGTTGGTCGGAAAGAGCCAAGCCGTCGCTACCTATCTCAGAGGCCATAGTATGTGCGGAAGTCTTCTCAAACTTGAAGTCAACGATTATAGAGCGTCCGTTATCCACGATGTCTGTGAATTTCGTCTGCAATATGTTCAGGAAATTGTCCGCCACCTGCTCTATGGCTTTTGATGCGAGCCTGCCAAAGTCACTGGTGTAGAACTTACCACTGTAACCTGTCTGGTTGGCGAGTGATGCACCAGTGGATATATCATTACCCTTCAGTATGGTCTTCACGCTGTTGCCACTGCCAGACACTTCTATTATTATCTCCGCCTCAATCCAAATGTCTGCACCTGACTGTTGTATTATCATGCTGCGCAAGTCGGAAGAAGTGTCTCCACCGAGAGCGTTGTTGCGGTTGATGGTTTTCAGTTTCGCCTCAAAGTCAACAGTCGTGAAGCCTCGTTTGTCAAAGGCTTCGCGTATTTTTGACAGCACTATGCGTATATTGGGGTCGCCCTCTATTGTCTGGCGTATATCTTCGCCCTCCTTTATATATGGCACCACCATAATCTTGGGTTGCACAGTGACAGCGTTCTGTGCGTATGCAGTCAGACATACCACAATGAAAAGCAGCAGGAACAGGTATTTCTTCATTTCAGTTTATAGGTTTTAGGTTGTTGATAGTTTTTTTCAAAGTCCGAATCTGCGTATCACGCCATTGCTTTCGAGCCATGAGCGTAATTGTCGGGCGCGGACGCAGATGTCAAGTGTAGTGCATTTGCGCTTTTCCGCATCCTTTCCGAATACTGTAACAGTGACAGCGGATTCTATGAAGTCATGGTATGCAGATTCATACAGTTCGCTAAAGGTTTCTTTATATTTCGATTCCGCTGCCTGACGGCTTTCTGACACCAGCGGTGTCTGGTAGTTAGTTCCTGTGGCACCGGCAAAAATCAGTGTGCGCACAGCATTGAGTTCCGCATCAGCCGTTGCTGTCCTGGTGTTTTTACCATATCCTGTGGAACGGAAAGTGACAGTATTATCTGTTGAGGACTGTACCGTGCAGTGATATTGTGCCCCTGCGACTGTAGCAATACACATCAGACAAATGGTCAGAAAGATTGTTTTCATAGTGTGTTTCATTTTTTTATTATAAGTGAGCAACGTATGTTGGCACCGGCATTGAACTTGTCATAGAGCGTTTTCCCATCCTTTTTCTCAACCTTGCATTCAGAAAAAGCATCACCCGTCAGTCGTTTTACGATAATGGTGGCAAGTTCTGTGGGCAGTACTTCACCGTCAAGTGTCTCCAGTGATTCTACGGTAAACCTATCACCAACCTTTATTCCATGCTTCTTGCCAGCTTTGACAAGCACCGTTTTAGCAACCCCTTTATTCTCTTTCACTATTTTCAGCAGTTTGGCAGTGAGAGGAAAGTTGATACGGAAATATTCTTCCATTTCCGGTTGCAGGGACATCATTGCCATGGTGACGGCACTTTCGG
>CAZPNC010000051.1:0-16029 GCA_964587945.1 uncultured Prevotella sp.
CCAATGCGACAACCTATTTCACCATCTTTGCCTGTGGAATGCCCTTGATAGTGCTGAACGGACTTGCGGCAGGAAGCCTTAGATGCAGCGGAAACGTGAAGGTACCGAGTGTGTTAATGGTTATGATGTGTACGCTGGATATAATATTCAACTACATATTTATCTTTCTATGCGACATGGGAACGGCCGGAGCGGCATACGGAACGATAGTTGCCTATTTCATAACTACGGTTTGTATGGTGTATAGTCTGACAGTGAAAGACAGGGTGCTGCGCTTCTCCAACGATGCGAAAGAAACCCTTGTTCCTGTGAAATATGACGGTATGAGGGTGCGGCAAGCATTGTACCCATATATTCCTACATGGAAGGTGTTGCAGAAGGCAGGGCGGATAGGGGTGCCAATAAGTATGGAGCGAGGCATGATGTGTACGGCACAGATAGCTATCAGTTCCATTATCGCACCGTTTGGGAGCATCGCTATTGCTGCAAATACTTTCGCCATAAATGTGGAAAGCCTTTGCTATATGCCTGGACATGGCGTTGCAGATGCTGCCACCACGTTGGTGGGGCAGAGCAAAGGTGCCTCGCGCCGTGACCTGATGCACAGTTTTGCCTGGATTTCCATGGCTTTGGGAATAGGTATTATGGCATTTATGGGACTCATAATGTGGATTTTTGCTCCGGAGATGATGGCGGTTATAACACCGGATACAGATGTTATAGATCTCGGAGCGGAGATACTGCGCATAGAGGCTTGGGCGGAACCGGGATTCGCAGCGGCCATGGTGGCGAATGCAGTGTTTATCGGTGCCGGCAAGACTTTGGTGCCAAGTATAATGAATCTGTGTAGTATATGGGGAGTGCGGGTTACACTTACCCTCGCTCTTGCGCCCACCATGGGATTACGTGGCGTATGGATAGCTATGGCAGCAGAACTGGGTGTACGTGGTTCTATATTCATGCTGCGATTATGTACCAAAGGGTGGAGCCGGATAAAAGATAGGACACATAAATTATGAAGATAATAAAAGAAAAAGAGTTTGGCGGTGAAAGACCGTTGTATGCTTCTCATGACATCAGACTTGAAAATGTAACAATACACATTGGGGAGTCTTCTATAAAGGAGTCGAGTGATATTGAGGCATACGACTGCACCTTTGAGGGTAAATATGTCTTTTGGGAAACATACGGATTTAGAATAAACAACTGCTTCTTTGCGGAAAGTGCGCGCTCCAGTTTGTGGTATTCAAAGGACTGTGTGATGACAGACTGCAAGGTGGATGCGCCTAAGATGTTCCGTAGGATGACAGGCGTGACGGTAAAGAATACTAATTTCCGTAATGGGGAAGAGACATTCTGGGACTGTCATGACGTAAAGTTGCAAAATGTATCGATAAGGAATTGTGACTACTTGTTCATGCATACATCTGATATACAAATTGATAATTACCGTCAGGATGGTAATTATAGTTTCCAGTATGCAAAGAATGTGGAGATTCATAATGCTGTAATAAATTCCAAGGATGCCTTTTGGGAGTCGGAGAATGTGACTCTTGTGGACAGTGAAGTAAATGGAGAATATTTGGGATGGTATGCCCGTAATATGAAACTTGTACGCTGTCACCTTACAGGCGAGCAACTGCTGTGTTATGTTGACGGCCTTATTCTTGAAGACTGTACGTTTGGCGATGACGCTAATCTGCTTTTTGAATATTCTATTGTCAATGGTAACATTAAGGGAGATGTCGTCAGTATCAAGAATCCGACGAGTGGAACGATTGCTGTTGAGGGCAAGTGCGGCGCACTGATAATTGATGAAAACCAGAAGAAACCGGCGAATGCGGTGGTAATATATTAATATTTACAATTATGCAATACGACTTTGATGCTCCTGTTACCCGTTTTGGGACCAACAGTTACAAGTATGACAAGATGCCGAATCACGATGTTATCCCTCTGTGGGTTGCTGATATGGACTTTGAAACGGCTCCTGTAATAATGCAAGCATTGCGTAAACGCCTGGAACATGGATGCTTTGGTTATACAAAGGTACCTGATAGTTATTATCAGGCGAATATAGACTGGTTCTATAATCGCTATAATTGGTCGACGGAAAGAGCGTGGTATATTTATACCATCGGCGTAGTGCCGGCTATATCAGCGATAATCAAGGCTATGACGGTGCCTGGTGATAAGGTGCTTGTACAGACACCGGTATATAATTGCTTCTTCTCAAGCATACGCAACAATATGTGTGTCGTTGCAGATAATACCCTTGTTTATGAAGATGGTGATGGTGTGGTACAACCGACATACAGCATTGATTTCGCGGATTTTGAGCGGCAGTGCGCTGATCCTGCCGTAAAGATATTCATACTATGTAACCCTCATAATCCGGCAGGGCGGGTATGGACGGTGGAAGAGCTTCTGATGATGGGAGATATATGTCGCCGCAATGGTGTGTTTGTCATTGCAGACGAGATACATTGTGACTTTACAAACGGCTGCCGACACACGCCTTTTGCCTCAGTCAGTAATGCTCCCTGCGCAGTCTGTGTATCTCCATCAAAGACTTTCAATATCGCTGGATTACAGATCGCTAATATCATTGTAAGTGATGAGAACATAAGACAACGTGTAGATAAGGCAATCAATGTCAATGAGGTGTGTGATGTAAATCCATTTGGTGTTATTGCGCTTCAGGCGGCCTATTCTCAAGAGGGGGAAGAATGGATGATTCAGATGAGGGATTACATCTATTCAAATTATGATTTTGCACGGCAGTACATTGCCGAGTGCCTCCCTATGCTTAAGGTAACGAAATTGGAGGGGACTTACCTTATGTGGGTTAACATCTCGGCTCTTGGTGTTACCAGTAGAGACTTTGCAGAAAGGTTGCTTGAAGAAGCCAATGTCTGTGTCAATGCTGGGGCGCATTACGGTACATCTGGGCGTGATTTCATACGTATAAACCTTGCTACACAGAGAAAGATACTGCATGAAGGACTAAAAAGAATAGAAAAAGTTTGTCGGAATCACAATTAATTTGTAAATTTGCAGGAATAACAATAATAGTTTGAGGTTGTGGGTTATAGGTTGAATGTCTTTGCAATCATAGTCTATAACCCACAATCCATAACACGAATAAGAGAAAATGAAACCATTACAGCAACTTACGCGACCGAATATCTGGTCGCTTGCACCATACAGCAGTGCCCGTAGCGAATACAGCGGGCGTGTAGCCAACGTCTTCCTTGATGCCAATGAGAACCCGTACAATAACCCTTATAACCGATATCCTGACCCTTTGCAGCATGAGGTTAAGACGCGGTTGGCGCAGATAAAAGGGGTACCGGAAGAGTGTATCTTCCTCGGTAATGGTTCTGATGAGGCCATAGATCTTGTCTATCGCTGCTTCTGTGAGCCTAAAAAGGATAATGTTGTTGCTATATGCCCTACATACGGTATGTATGAAGTGTGTGCTAATATCAATGATGTGGAGTACCGCAACGTGATGCTTGATGACACATATCAGATTGAAGCGGACAGACTTCTTGCCGCTTGTGATAGTCATACCAAGGTAATATGGTTATGCAGTCCCAATAATCCCACGGGTAACAGCATTAATCGTGAGGAAATAATCAAGGTGATAGAAAAGTTTCAAGGGCTGGTTGTTGTAGATGAGGCTTACATAGACTTTTCTCATGAGGCTCCGATAGCACGTCAATTGTACAAGTACCCTAATCTTATTGTCCTGCAAACTATGAGTAAGGCATGGGGGTCTGCAGCCATAAGGCTTGGTATGGCGTTCGCTTCTAAGGAGATAATCGGCCTTTATAATAAGGTTAAATATCCGTATAATATCAATCATCTCACACAGAAGCAGGCATTACAGCGACTTAATGACACCCATGCTGTGGCGGAATGGGTAAAACTGTTGTTGCAGGAGCGGGGCAGAATGATGCTTGCTTTTTCAGAATTGAAGATATGTCAGCAGGTTTATCCCACTGATGCCAATTTCTTCCTTGCTAGAGTTGATGATGCACAGCAGATTTATGAATATCTTGTGAACAAAGGTATTATCGTCAGAAACCGTACTCGTGTGCAACTCTGTCAGAACTGTTTGCGTATTACTATCGGTACGAAGGAGGAGAACAACGAACTTCTTGGCGCACTGCGATCAATGTAATCGCGGTGTTGTACGGGTCATATGTAACACTCGTCTGTGTGAAATGTGCCTGTTGTGACAATGATTGGTTACCGCCTTTACACTGATAAGATGAGAGAAAGGGATAATCTGGATAGAAAGAACAAAATAAAAGAAGAGGATACATAATACTGTAAGGTAAAATGTATCCTCTTTCTTGTGCCCAAAACCGGACTCGAACCGGTACGCCTTGCGGCATTGGTGTTTGAGACCAACGCGTCTACCAATTCCGCCATTTGGGCAACTTAGGATGGTAGCGTGCTAAAATTGCGATGCAAAGGTAATGATATTTTTTGAATTATCAAAGAAAAAGCAATAATATTATGCTTTAAACATTGAATTTGTGGATAAAAAGGCAGTATAACGGGATAGGAACGTTGTGTTTACCACAATATTTCAGTCTCTGTATTACCTTCCGTAAAGATTGGCTTGTCTGTCTTTTGCTCTGTTTTATAGAAGTGTATAGCCGAGTCATTCATCTTTGGGTGTGTTGTGTGTAGCATGCGTATCACTTCCGATCCCGCCCATATCATAGGGCCATAGCCGTGAGCTGCCATCGCATTAACGGGGCGATATGCGTAGAACGCTGGTTCAAATCCCATACCGGTACCAACGCAAGTGCCTTCTACCTGACCTTTTGCATTGACTTTGGTTTGACATGCTTGCCATGCAAGAAGCACCTGCGCACCGTATGTCTGTGCGTCAATCCAACCCTCGTTTATGGCATGTGCCATGCAATAAGTGTATATTGCGGTGCATGAAGTTTCAAGGTATGTGTCCTGACGGTCAAGTAACTGGTGCCAGAATCCGGTCTTGTCCTGTAATGCGGATAACCCTTCTATATGCTGGCGTAGCAGATCGAGTACGAAATCACGGTCTTTTTTCGTTTCCGTATTGAGTGGTTTCTTGGCTAAAGCGTCCAGAACCTCGCACATGGTCAGTATTCCCCATCCGTTGGCTCTTCCCCAATGATATGCCGGATGTGGCGTCATGTCTTCCACCCAACCGTGTCGGAAGAGCTTTTTCTCAGGCACCCACATACGCTCTTTGAATAGTCGTATCTGCTTTATAGCATCGTCTACGGCTCTATTGTCATTTGCCATTATGCCATACCATGCCAAGCATGGCACTCCCATATACATATCATCCAGCCATATTGTGTTGTAATGAGGGCGATGACGTGCAAATATACCATCGGAAAGGCGGTACTGTTTGTTGCGAACGAAGTCCACATAGCGGTTTATCACATCAGTATATGCCTTGTTGGTATTTGTCATGTTGAGTCGGCAGTATGCTGCTGCCATTGCTCCACAGTCGTCAAGAGCCATGGGATAGAGTACCATTCGCATTTGTGCATCATATTCCTTGTCTTTTTCTATTGCCTTTGCCTCTTTCAATGCCTGCTGGGCTATGAGGTGCAGGCGGTCTGTAGCGAACTTGATGAAGCGGTCATCTGTGGTTGACTTCCCTGCATTGAGCATTGCTGCGTATAGTACTCCTGCTTCGTATGACGTAAGTCTGAAACTGCCACGGGTTAGTTTATTACCTTCTGTTGTTGCTGGCATGGTCTGCTCAAGGTAAGAAAGTATGCGGTCTATGGTTGCTTTTACTTCCTTCTCCTGTGGTATGCCGTAAGGTGTATCATACTGTGGCTGTATCAGATGTAGCGGAGTATTCTGGTCATTGATTTCTTTCTGTGCCCAGACTTTTGGGCTTAGCGTTGCAAGTGCTATTGTAAGTGTTGCGGTTAGTATAGGTTTCATTGATGTATAGTGTTGTTATTGTTTTACCATATCGTAGTCATTTTTTCAAAAACAATCCGGCATACACCCCTTAGGGAGTTTATGTCGGATTATTATAAGAAACATATTATTTATTTGTTTGCAGGAATTTTTCTGCCTCCAGTGCCGCTTTGCAGCCGGTACCGGCTGCTACTATAGCCTGGCGATATGTCGGATCGCATACGTCTCCAGCTGCAAACACACCCTGTATGTTTGTCTGCTGCGTGTTTCCTACCGTCTTTATATAGCCCATTTCGTCCATGTCCAATTGGTCTTTGAACAAGTCGGTTACGGGTTTATGCCCTATTGCGAGGAAGAAACCGTCGATGGGTACATCATATCTGTGTTCATCATTCTCACCTTTTCTTTTTACAAGATGCATACCTTCAACGCCATTTTCTCCATAAAGCCCAACAACGTTATGTTCGAAGAGAATCTCTATATTCTCCGCTTTGCCTACACGGTTCCGCATTATGTCAGAAGCCCGGAGGTAATCTTTTCTTACAACGAGGTAGACCTTCTTGCATAATGACGAGAGATATAGTGCATCTTCGCAGGCAGTGTCTCCACCGCCTATTACGGCTGTGACTTTTTTGCGATAGAAAAAGCCGTCGCACGTGGCACAGGCCGATACTCCCATTCCGTTATATTTCTTCTCATCGTCCAGGCCGAGATACTTCGCCTTGGCACCTGTGGCTATGATTACAGAGTCGGCGGTGACCGTATTACCATCATCAATGGTAACGCTGAATGGTCTTTGTGACAGATCTATCTTAACTATTTCGCCATTGCGTATGTCTGCACCGAACCGTTCTGCCTGTTGGCGGATATCCATCATCATCTGATTGGCATCCACTCCATCCGGGTAACCGGGGAAGTTCTCCACTATAGTTGTCTGTGTCAACTGTCCACCTGGCTGCAGACCGCAGTATTCTATGGGTGAAAGGTTTGCTCTTCCTGCGTATATCGCAGCGGTATAACCGGCAGGTCCACTGCCCAATATCAAGCATTTTGTATGGCTCATAGTGTTTTTGGCTTGGTTAGTATGTATTGAAAAATGAGGAAAAAAATTGCTATACATATATTGTTATGAATATAAAAATCTTTCCCCCATTGTTTTTTTGAAATGTTTTTGTTGGTATTAATTCAACATCTCCTTGATTTTCACTTCTATTTCCGCCATTGGCGTTGTGGCATCATAGCGTGCTACCACCTTGCCTATCTTGTTGACGAGGAATTTTGTGAAGTCTTCCGTTATCTCACCTGGGAATTTTCCCGTGAGGTATTTATATAGATTGTCAGCGTCTGCGCCGTTGACCTTTATCTTCTTGAAACGTGGAAATTCCGTCTGATAATTCTCTTTACAGAACTGATGCACCATGTCATCGGTGCCAGGGCATGATTTTGTAGGCTGGTTTGATGGAAAATCCAAAATGGCAAAGCCTTGAGTGTGATATTTTTCATATATTGCCTCCAAATCTTTGTACTGTGGAGTGTGTTCACTCTTTATTGCTGTGTTGACTACGAGTACAACTTCATTGGCATACCCTTTTAGAGGTACAGTGTTACCTTTGCGGTCTTTGACCGTAATGTCATAGATGGAATTCATTTTATCTGTTTGTTGTGTGTTATCATTTTATGTTAGTTTATATTGCAAAAGTACGGAAAAAAAATCAATCAGCCAAAAATTTTGTGATAAAAATACAGAAATTATCGTTTGGTTGTAGAGAGGTCAGGTTGATTTTGTTAAAACATATCACGGCCGACATTGGATAAAACTATCATCCGGCAATCATTGTTCTTTTCCGGTTTCTTCATATTCTACGGTTTCTGCATCAGAAAAGTCAGGTTTATCGCTTAGTGTTGCCGCAGAGGAAGTGTTTTTGTTGCATTTGTAGTACTTGATACCATTGATACATTCCACTATACCGTAGATTATAAGGCACCAGCCTATGAAGAACAATGGGGCTGAGGCTATGGCTTCCGGGTATGCTACCGCTATCACACCTGCTATCAGAATCAACGACGGCATGACCCAAAACATGATACCGACAGACCCTATACGGCTTGCTAATGCAAGTGAAAAAAACTGCTGTATGGCTCCGAGAATAAGTATAGCCGAAAGTATGTACACGAGGAAATTTACGAAAGTACCGGGCATCAGAGCAAGAACAATGCCGAGAACCATGCTGCCTGTTCCTGCGAATATGCCACATCCAAGTGCTTTTGACATTTTAGGTCTTCCCGCATCGTCTGCTGTTGAGGTTTCATTGTCAGCAACATTCATTTCTGTCCGTGCCATTTTCTGCGCTGTCTTTTTTCCTACATAAACCATTGTCACAGTCACAATGCCAGACAGAAAGAACAGTATGCCTATTGCTATGACCATCCACTGCACCATCTCTTGACGGTATTCTACGAGTAATGCGCCCACTGCTATTGCACAGAGGGCGCGGAAAAGACTTTGTTGTATAAATTTCATTTTTTCAATCAGAATATATGACCGTTTAACGTCTGCCGCTATTTGTGGCGGAATTTCCCCGTGTCCCGCCTGATACGTTGCGGAAAGAAGAACCGCTACTGTTGCGTGACCCAGCACTGTTAGCAGAGAAACTGCGTGACCCACTACCATTGGCAGAGGTGCTTCTACCATTTGACGAGCCGTAACTTCCCCGATTGGCGGATTGGGATGGAACTTTTCTGAAGCCGTTGTTATGTGTTCCGGCATCATTTGTGCCTACTGTGGTGCGTGTACTGCTCTCACGTGTATATGTGCGGCGGTCGTTCGTGTTCTGCGAACCGTAGCTTCCCCGATTGCCGCGCATCTGCGTCTGTACGCCTGGACGGTTGTCCCTGAAATCGTTCCGCCCTCCTCCGTTGGAGTAAGCTCCGCCTCTGTTATTGCCGCCTCTGTAGTTGTCACGAAGACCCACATGTGCCCGGCCTGAACTGCGGAAGGTATTGGAACGGTGCATGTACCATGAGATGCCGCCGTTGCCTCTCCAACTGTGTGCGCCACGGTATGACATATAGCATGACGGGCGGTTGAAATAAAAGAAATCGTGGTGCGGATAATGCGCATAAACACCGAAATGCCAGTTCCCTGCTGTCCAGTATAGTGGGCGGAAGAAATATGTCGCTGCGCAGAAAGCGGTATATTGCCAGTCCATGAGCACATATCGCAAATCGGCATTACGTTGTCTCCAGTTGGTAGAGTACACGTCATCTACTGTAGTGACCCCCATCAGGTAGTCGAGATTGATTTCGTATGCCGCTTCATACTGTTGCTCGTTCATATTCAGTTCATACGCCATCTTGTCTGTAAGGAACAAGGCTTGGTCGCGTGCCTGCTGGTATGACATGGCTTGAATGCCGGTAACGGCGGTGAGTAGTATCACCATTGACAGGATAATCTTTTTCATAATCTTGCAGTTTTATAGGTTTCTGATGCAAAGATAGTCACTTTACCGTTGTTGTCAAAAGGTTTTCCCCTAACGTGCAGAGGATTTTCCCTATTCCATTCTATTGTACCATAACGCTGCTTCCAATCTTTTTGGCTATGGCATTTCGTATTTTCTGCATCTTCTGTAGTTCTGTCATCAGGTCTCTTTGCTTGTGCACGTCCCCTGAAGCCAGTGCGATGTCGGTGCGCAATCGTGTCAGCTGTGCTGTTATATATTCCATGCGGAAATCCAGCAGCAAGTGTGTAACCTGATTGCGGAGTGTATCTTCTGTATGTGTAACCTGTAGGTTCTTGGATAGCAGCACCTGGTCTGCCGTAAGACGGATTGCCAAAGACGATATCTCATAGTCAGGATGCAGGGTGAAATAACGCTCCGCATCAAAACCTTCTTCATGTGAATGGCTCACAGCCTCCTCTAAAATCCTGTTATATAGCGGCACACTGAACATCAGACTGTCATTGGTAAGGTCGTAATTGACAAATTCCGCCAGTGTCAGAGAGGTTGTTCCACCATCTTCCATCTCCACTTCTTCATAAAGAACCTCATGACCGTGTTTGATGACAGCCTTGAGAAGCAGGTCAGACACAGATTCTTTTGCTACACTTTGTTGTTGTGGTTGTGTGGCGTATGTTTGTGGGCGTATGTTTGTTAGTGTATGTTCGTGGCTGTTGTCCTGCGTTTTTTCTCTGTTGCCTTCATCCGGTAGAGGAGGAACATTGAACGCTTCTTGTGGTAGAAAGGCATCAGGTGGTGGTGTGTTGCCATTGTCTTCATCGAGAGAAGACTGTTGGTTCGGAGTGGACAGTGAAGGGCTTTCCGTTGTCGGCTGTTGTCCCGTAGAGTTGTAATTCTGTTGGATATAGGTATTGCTACGGCGTTTCCGCTCCTCTTCCTTGCGCTGTTCGCTACGGTATTCACGTATGTTGTCGTTCATTTTGGCTATCAGTATCTGCTCCTGAATGCCAAGCCTTGATGCGCAGTCCTGTATGTATGTGGCACGGACAATAGGGTCTCCAATAACGCTTACACTCTTTATGATACTTGATATAGCCTCCGAACGGCGCATTGGGTCGGTCACTCCTTCAAGAAGAAGTCTGGTCTTGAATTCGATGAAGTCTGCCTGATGCTCTGTAATGTACTTGTGGAACTCGCTGGCATTGTGTTTTTTTGCAAACGAATCGGGGTCATCGCCATCCGGTAGCAGCAGTACCTTTACGCTCATCCCCTCTTTCAGCAACATATCAGTGCCACGTAGGGCAGCCTTGATGCCCGCTGCGTCACCATCATAAAGCAGCACGATGTTGGTCGTGAAGCGGTGAAGTATATGTATTTGGTGCTCGGACAAGGCCGTACCAGAGTTTGCCACCACGTTTTCTATGCCGCATTGGTGCATTGAAATGACATCCGTGTATCCCTCGACCATATACACACAGTTTTCCTTGGCAATGGCTTTCTTCGCCTGAAAGATACCGTACAGTTCGTGGTCTTTATGGTATATGTCAGAATCCGGGGAGTTTACATATTTCTGGTTGACCCCTTTTGTGCGTGAATCCAATACTCTTCCACCAAAAGCCACGACTTTTCCGCTGACACCAATCCATGGGAACATGGCGCGACCGGCAAAGCGGTCTGTCAGTTCACCGTTATCTTTACGGTAACATAGTCCGGTCTTTATGAGAAACTCCTCCTTGTAGCCCTTTGCTATGGCAGCATTTGCCATGGCATGACGGTCGTTAAGACAGAAGCCCAGACGGAAACGTTGCATTATGTCGTCCCTTATTCCGCGTTGACGGAAGTACTGCATACCTATGGCACGTCCGTCAATGTCGTTCTCAAGGATTTCTTTGAAGTAGTCTGCCGCCCATTCGTTTACGATGAACATGGCTTCCCGTTCCGACTGTTCCTTTTTCTGTTCGTCTGTCAGTTGCCGTTCCTGTATTTCTATGTTGTATCGGTTGGCGAGCCATCGCAGTGCGTCAGGGTAGGTAAGTTGTTCATGTTTCATTATGAAACCGACGCTGTCTCCGCCTTCTCCACAAACAAAGCAGTGGCAGGTCCGACGTGACGGACTGACATAAAACGATGGGGTGTGGTCATTATGGAACGGACACAACCCACGATAGTTCGCGCCCACTTTCTTCAGTGACACGAACTCTGAAACCACATCCACAATGTCAGCGGCATCCTTAATACGTTCGATGGTTGGTCTGTCTATCAATTTGAGGTTGTATTGTCATTTACCCGTTTTGATGTCGGGCTGTTCTGTTATCTGAATATTGAAAAGTTCACGCTGCCGTATGCGCGGTGTTCCACGAAATGCGGGTGCTGTGAGAAGTCATGTTGCTTGCCATGCTCAAATACAAATACTCCATTTTCTTTCAATAACGGCAACGCCTTGTCTGGAATCTCTGCCAGTGTAGGCAAGGCATACGGTGGGTCTGCAAATATGAAATCGAACTGTTTCTTGCAAGTCTTCATAAATCTGAAAACGTCAGCCCGCACCAGTGTGTGGCTGTCAGTACCGAGTTTTTCAACACATTGTTTTATGAAACCTGAGTGGCTGCGGTCCATTTCCACGCTTACCACATCATTGCAGCCTCGTGAAAGCAATTCGAGTGATATGCTGCCCGTACCTGCGAAAAGGTCAAGAGCGGCAGCATCCTCAAAGTCGAGGTATCCCGTCATTACGTTGAAAATGTTCTCTTTTGCAAAGTCTGTTGTGGGACGGGCCTTGAAAGTGCGCGGCACGTCGAAGTGGCGGCCTTTATATTGTCCTGTGATTATTCTCATAGTCTGAATGTTTCGGTCTGGTAAGTCTGTGTTGGCCGGTATAGTCTAAAGCATCATGTCAAACGGCATACCCTTTATCTGTGCCAGAGGTGAGCGGTCAAGAGCCACCATCGGATTGATGGTGTGTATTCTTGTGATGTATGTTGCAAGACGGTTCATCAGCCATTCATTGTGCGGAATGTCACCGATGACAAACAGATCATCTTCTTTTTGGCTCAATCCCAGTTGCTTCCATACGAACAGAAGATAGTATAGGGCATCGTGGGCGTGCTGTGCGTCGAACACGTTGGCGAAACGAAGACGGCGTTGCTCGAAACTGCATATATCCACAGATTTGTCATGGAAATATGCGAACATCTTGCGTCGTTCTCCATTATGATAGTAGCGTTTGTACAGATGACGCCATACAGGCTGCATGATGTTCACCACATCCACGTTCCTGCAGTTGTCGCTCACCACCATTTTCAGGTCTCTGTTGACAGAGTATAACGCCAAAGTCTCCAGTTCCTGTATGTCTTTCATGACTTTCTCCTCACCTTTATGCCCGGTAAGTACACTGCTATACATGGCTTCAGCATCGAAATCTTCCGTGTCCGCATAGTCCTCTCTGGGTACCAGCACGACAGGAGTGCATACCATCAGCACGGCTTTGTCGAAGTTGCCTTGGAGGTATGGCTGCACCTTAAATGCTTCACGCAGGTTGGCAGACAGTGACATACCGCCCGCAACCGTATAAGGGTGGTATGACATTGTGCCATCAGGCTCGGACACAAGGAAAGACAATGTGCCGTTTCCTGTGCGGATTTTGAGACGTTGTTGGGGAATGTCGGTTGTTGGAGTCATTATAGTAAATGTAGGTGGTAAATGGTAAGTCTGGCGTTCCTTGTGGCAGTTTATAGGGTGTATTAATCACCTGAAACTTGAAAATTGTGACATTACATAGTCTTTGGTTTCGTGTTCTCACGAAAAGTTTGTAACTTTGCAGTGCAAAAGTACAAAAAAAATGTTATTGTAGCAAATTGTTGTGATAAAAGTTGTCTGGTTGTCTGGTTATTTTGTTGTTTGTCGTTTTTGTAACCACCATGACAATCAGACGTGCCGATGGCAGAACAAAGACATTACAATATACCAAAACCTCTGATTTTAATGACTACGACCGAGTTCAAACATACAGTGTTGCAGCATTTCGGCTTTCCGCCAACAGGCGACCAGCGTAATGCTCTTAATGTGTTTACCACTTTTCTTGCGGCCAATAGCGGGTCGCCGGCTATGATACTCCGTGGTTCTGCCGGTACGGGTAAAACGTCTTTGGTGGCTGCTATGGTCAAGACATTGCTGGCCTTGAAGCAGAGGGTGGTGCTGATGGCACCGACAGGGCGTGCTGCCAAGGTGCTGTCAATGAACTGTTCGTTGCCTGCAACCACTATACACCGTAAGATATACCGTCAGAAGCGGGTGGAGGGAGACTTCAGTCTTGATGTCAACATGCACACAGACACTCTGTTTGTCGTGGACGAGGCATCGATGATAAGCACTGTGCCGCAAATGCCCTCCGACGGTATGCCTGCGTTTATTGGTAACGGTGGCGGAGTGATTGATGACCTTGTGTCATACGTCTATTCCGGCCGTAACTGCCGTATGATGCTCATTGGCGATACGGCACAGTTGCCGCCGGTAGGCGAGGATGAGGCCCCGGCGTTGCAGTCGGGTGTTATAGGCTGCTATGGGCTTGCCACATACGAGTGTGATCTTTCCGAGGTGGTGAGGCAGAAGCAGGAGAGTGGCATACTGTGGAATGCGACAATGATACGTCGTCTCATAACACATGAAGAGACAACGGAACTGCCTCATATCCGCTTTCATGGTTTTTCTGATATAAAGGTGATGCCTGGCAATGAACTGATAGACTCATTGGCATATAGTTACATGAATGTTGGTGTTGATGACACAATCGTAATAACAAGAAGTAACAAGCGTTCCACTATATATAATAATGGCATTCGGGCGCAGGTTGTGGACCATGACGGTGAACTTTGCTCGGGAGACCGTATCATGGTGGTGAAGAACCATTACTTTGATGAACAGCCTAAGCCTGCATCAGCCTCGTCCGGTGGGGGAGACTCCGGTTCTCTGCCTTTCATTGCCAACGGTGACATTGCCGTGGTACGCCGTGTAAGGAATGTGCGTGAACTTTATGGTTTCCGCTTTGCAGACCTTACTCTACAGTTCCCTGATTATGATGACTGTGAAATGGTGCTCACTGCCAATCTTGATGTTCTCCATACCGATGCTCCGGCGTTGCAGCCTGCCCAGCATAGGCAGTTGTACGAGCAGGTGATGGAGGACTATATGGATATTCCGCGTAAGGCATACCGTCTTAAGGCTGTGCGTGAAGACAAATATTATAATGCCCTGCAGGTGAAGTTTGCGTATGCCGTGACTTGTCATAAGGCACAGGGTGGACAGTGGAGCCACGTTTATGTTGATCAGGGTTATATGACAGACGATATGTTGACACCTGACTATATCCATTGGCTGTATACTGCCTTTACGCGGGCAACGGATACGCTTTATCTCGTAAACTGGCCGAAGGAGCAGACGGAAAAGAATGCATTGGCTGAGGGGTGATATTTTGTCGCAAATAGAGGCGGATTGTTCTTTTCTGTAACAAATGCGAAAGTTTTTGGTACTTTTGCGAAAATATATTGTCTACATGTTACAACACGAATAGTTCTTGTTACAGAAAGAAAGTATTGGATAGGTATTATTATGTAATTTTGCAGAGCGTACAGTTATGCAACAGTATTACAAATAATATCAAAAAAAATGAAAACTTTTATTTATCAGATTGCGGTTGTCGTTGCAATGTTGCTGACGGCAACCAACCTTAGAGCGCAGAATGCCGGTGAATGGACAAATGTGGATTATGTGGGCGACGGAGTTGTCGGACACATGATGGATATCCGCCTGCCGGACAACAAAAGTACAGGACACAAAGTCGTGGTACTTATTTATGGTAGTGCATGGTTCAGTAACAATTCGAAGAAGGATGCTTTCCGTGAACTTGGGCAACCGTTGCTGGATGCCGGTTTTGCTGTGGTAAGCATCAATCATAGGGCAAGTATGGAAGCGAAGTTTCCTGCACAGGTTAACGATGTGAAGGCGGCAATAAGGTATCTTAGGGCAAATGCAAAATCTTATAATCTTGACACCTCATTTATAGGTATCACCGGTTATTCTTCCGGTGGTCATTTGTCATCTTTTATCGGGGCGACAAACGGTGTCGGCACCTTCAGTGTAGGAAAGGATACTGTTGACATAGAAGGTAGTATAGGCTCGTGCCAGAAATATAGTAGTAGCGTAAATGCTGTAGTGGACTGGTTCGGCCCTATTGATATGAGCCGTATGAAGGATTGCGCTACGACTAATGACGGAAGGTCACCGGAGGCGGTGCTTCTCGGCTGTGCGCCTGGGGATAATCCTGACCTTGTAGCTCTCCTTAATCCCATGACATATATTGACAAGAATGACCCGATGTTCCTTGTCATTCATGGAGATAGCGATCCGGTAGTGCCTTATTGCCAAAGCGTATTTTTCTCAGAGGCATTGAAGGATAAGGGACGCTTGGCGGATTTCATATCTGTAAAAGGTGGCAACCATGGTCCTGTTACTATCAATCCACAGACTTTGCAGCGCATGACGACCTTTTTCAGGCAAGAGGCGCATCTGGCGAAGTAAGGATGTAGGATGTGATTGGAGAGTGTAAAATAAACTGTGTCATGATATA
>CAZPNC010000052.1:0-15946 GCA_964587945.1 uncultured Prevotella sp.
GGTACAATTTTATTTTCTGAGTAAGGCATTACCCACACGATTTAACATAGACCCTCTTTTTTTGCTAATAACCAGAGTTCGGGATAAGATAACATTTCAAAGTTTGCCAGGCCATAAGGCATAGTTCATGGCCCATCCATATGAGTGAATGGTTACAGGCAAATTATAAAACATAACGATTTCTTATATTGGATAACAACAAGTTGCCCATCAACGTGTTCGATGCAATAATCGATGTTGATGGACGGCTTCTTCTCAAAGAAGCTGTATGCAGCCAATACGGACAAGACATTCATCACAAAATTGAAAACGCTTCGATGCCTTGAATGTACAAGTTGGGCGACGTTCTTCAGTTCGTCGTTGACGGTTTCAATGACCGAACGCTTACGAAGAAGAATCTTGTCATAAAGTAGCATGAGCTTGTTTTTCATATTGCATTTCGGTCCCGTCACAAGTTCAATCCCATCGTTGAACAGTCTCTAAAACAGTCCCTGTGAAATATACCCTTGTCTGCGAACAATTTTCCGAAAACATTGTCGCTCAACCGATTAAATACCTCTGGGTTCCTATCGTCGATGTTAGCCTTGGCAAGCATGAAATTCAAAAGCTCACCTCTCTCATTGCATATCAGATTGAGTTTGAATCCAAAATACCAACCCATCGTACTCTTTCCTATCTCTGCATATCCTTTGAACACCTTGTTTCTCTTTATACGTTTGTTGTGACATACAGGAACACAAGTGCTGTCAATGAAACTGATGCCTGTACAACTGAAGGAGCATCATCATCTCAACAGCGACTTTGGATTCCAATTCAATGAAACGGTTGTAGGAAAGCTGATGTGGAAACAAAAAATCATATTGTACTTGCTTATAAAAGCAGAATACCAATAAAAAGAAAGCGACCAAACAGGCCATAATGTAATCGTGCCCTATTCGTTCGATAAAAGAGGCACTTTCACAATGTGATTTGGGCATAATTACCGAACGAATAGGGCACAAATACAGATCCTATTCTATTTCTTTTATAATTTAGGGGGACTACTTATTGGGCAGTGGTTGAGGCTACATTGTCAAACAGTGAAAGAGGTCTAACGTTTCCCTGACGAAGACTTTCCCCCAACGCCCTCTACAGCAAGCATAAGTTTTGCTTTTTCATGCAAATATTCTTGCAATATGAATCCATTTTCAGCAACATGGCACAACAGTTCGGACTGTACCTTGTATGTTTGCGACATTGTTTGCAACAGGGTGCCAATACGTTCTTTCACCTGTTTGTTCTCTGTCGGTAGTTTTGTCTTTTTAAGTAGCAGGCCAACGTATTCTGTCTGCTGCGCGAAATACTCTGCTCCACGACGCAGCCTTTCCTGAAGCATTGTATCCTGACGGCAATCAGATGCCGTGAGTATCAGATTCTGGTATTGGGTATGAAAACGGTGCGCCACATCTTCCACTGCCTTGAAGCTGTCAGCGGCCTCGTTCCATGCGCTGTATGATTTCGGATATGTATTATAGAAATGCTCGCGAATACACCTTATAATATCGGTGAAACTGTAACGCAACTGGGTAAAGTCGAACAACTCGCCGACGGTTCTCAGCATATAGTGCCGCTGCATCTGCGCCAACATGTTTTCATCTGGTTGCCTATGACGTGGATCATTGGTGAACAGGGTCACATTGGTATCGTTAATGATTGCACTGCGTGGGATAGGCGCGCTTAGAACCATTCCTTCCAGAGTTTTACAACGCGACAAGGCCACATAAGTCTGGCCATGTGCAAAACTCATGTGAACATCTATTATGGCTTTGGCGAAAGTCAGTCCTTGCGACTTGTGGACAGTAATAGCCCACGCTGCCTTCAACGGGTACTGTGAGAAGGTGCCGGCAACGTCTTCTACAATCTCTTTCGTCTTCTCGTCTATCGTATATTTTATGTTTTCCCATCTTTCGTGGCCTACCTCAATAGCCGTATCACCGCTCACGGGCATTACACTGATTGTATCACCGCAGATGTCTACCACTTCGCCTATCATGCCGTTGTAATACTCTTTAGCCGTGGAGGTGTCATTCTTTACGAACATCACCTGGGCACCGGCTTTCAATGTCAGTTTTTCTTCTGTAGGATAAGCCGACTCGGGAAAATCACCATTTACAATGGCACGGAACGTATGCGACGGTGTGGCGAGGGCATCAAGTTCCCGCCTGTTTATATCGTCTGCCTGATTGTTGTGTGTGGTCAGGCGTATGTAGCCGTCTTCCTTCGGTGGGGCGAACCGGGGAATATACCTTTTGTTCAACAATGCGAGGGTATCATTATCAGCATTATTTGTCCTGACTTTGTTGAGTATATCAAGAAACAACGGGTCTGACTGCCGATAGACATGGGTCAGTTCTACGGTAACAAATTCAGCTTTTTGCAGGACTAGACTTGAAAAGAAATACGGTGTGGCGTAATGTGGACCCAACAGTTTCCACTCGTCTTCCTTGACAACGGGCGGCAACTGTTGCATATCGCCTATCATAAGCATCTGCACTCCGCCAAAGGGCTTGCTGCGGTCACGGTACTGCCGGAGTATCTGGTCTATGGCATCAAGCACATCGGCTCTGACCATACTTATCTCATCAATGACGATGAGGTCAATGGTACGCAACAGACGCAATTTTTGCTTGCGGAACTGGTAGCGTTTGTTCTTCTGGATTTGCACACCAGGCACACACGGACCAAACGGTAACTGGAAAAAAGAATGTATAGTCGTTCCCTGGGCATTGATTGCGGCAATGCCTGTCGGTGCCACAACGACCATACGTTTGGGTAAAGTTGTCCGCAATTCGCGCAGGAATGTGGTCTTGCCTGTACCTGCACGGCCTGTAAGAAACATGTGTGTATCTGTGCTGGCGATTATGCTACGTGCCAGTTCTAATTCTTTGTTTTCCATAGTTTTTCTTGGTTGCACTGCACTTGACCGTTTATATGTTGTCATCATTATGCGGTAATCAATATGCCCAGTGCCCTCCTACCCTATAACAAGCAGCAGTATCACTACATAGAATAGCTAAAGCCTAAGCTCAAGTATTCCTTGAACTGCCAGAAACTGTAGTCTTCTACCCGTTTGGCACTGTCGTCAAAACGTGGATACAGGAATATATTGGCGGAGATATATTTAGTCAACTGAAATATAATGGTATTCTCCCACTCCATATTATACTTATGGTATGTTGTATAGGCATACAGCCTGGTATGCCATTTGAGCATGTCCAACGGTATCCAATCAAGTTCTACCACTAACTGTGAACCGTAATCACTCAAAGTATGCTCATCCGGTCCAAGACCAAAACTTTTAGACAAAGCCAAACGGTCTACATACTTGAGATTATAGGCAAAGGGAGCTATATGGACATTGCCTTTCAATTTGTTGTTTTTGGTTTTAACCGTATAATCCATACCAATAGAGACATTCAGATTGAATGGCGACATAAAATCAGAATAGACTTGGGTCTTATTGTCCTTTCGTCCTTGGGCGAATTGCGTATTGGCGATAAGTTGAGCCGTATAATACCAATTCTTGTGAGCCTGGAGACCTACATTTGATGTGTAGCGCAGAAGATCCTCCATGGCCTTGAAATGATTAATGGTGTCAGACTCAGAATTTCGGAAACCGAGTTTCATCTCCAGTTTATTCGACCACTTGAATTTCTGCTTGTTATTATAGTTGTATTGCAGCGTAACCGTACCGAGCATGGAGTAATTGTTTGAGCCGCCCTTATACCAGTTCGGTGAGATATAGTTCTGTAGAAACTGAAGATAGTAGTCACCTGAGAATTTCCAGAAGTTCGGTTTTGCGACAAACAAGTCTATCTGTTTCCCGCTGAACTCGTTCATTGTCTCCTTCTTCATGTCTACCCTCACCACCTGACTTTTCATGTCGACAAACTTTGGCTTAACGTCAACATCCTGCATTTCCTCTTGCACATTTGTCCTTTTCTGAAGTTCGGCATCTGTGTAACGTACAAGGTCTGGTCTATTAAGATAGACCTCCAACAAAGCATTATTTACAAGTGTATCTCCGGTCTGAGCACCAAGCCTCAGCATGGCCTTGGATATGCCATGATAGAAATTTAATGGTGAAAAAAGACGAAAATATCTGCCGTCTGGCTTCACACCATCGATAATACTTAGTGAGTCGTTGGTCCCTATAAGGGAATCCATTTTGTGTTTATAAGTGACAAGTGAATCCTTATAGGATGTTATGATATGTTCAGAACGTAGCACCGAACTGCCATATCTACCACTATGCCTTGCCGGTGCAGCATGGAGTGCAAGGACGAATGTCAAAAGAATGACAGGCAACAAACAATATCGTATGTGTGTTTGCATATAATATAAGGAAAGTCAAATTAGAACTGCAAAGTTACACATTATTTTTCATCCTGGTATGATTTCCAATCAAAAAAAGTGGTTTCATGCAATTATTTTAAGAAAAGCACGGCCTTTTTGCTCTTATTTGAAGAAAAAAGTGTAATTTTGCATTTTACTAAGACGGTCAGACCGTCTTTAGACAAGAAACACGACACAATACACAACACAATCATGGCACAGACAAAGTACATATTCGTTACAGGAGGAGTAGTTTCATCATTAGGCAAAGGTATCATTTCCGCCTCAATCGGAAAACTGTTGCAGGCAAGAGGTTACAACATTACGATACAGAAATTTGACCCTTACATCAACATTGACCCTGGTACGCTGAACCCATACGAGCATGGAGAGTGCTATGTTACAGTGGACGGGATGGAGACCGACTTGGATCTCGGACATTATGAGCGCTTCACCGGCATACAGACAACAAGGGCAAACTCTATGACAACAGGACGCATCTACAAGAGTGTCATTGACAAGGAACGCCATGGGGACTATCTCGGTAAGACGATTCAGGTGGTACCACATATCACAGACGAAATCAAAAGAAGCATACAATATCTCGGACAAAAGGGCCATTATGATTTTGTCATTACAGAAATAGGGGGAACGATAGGTGACATAGAGAGTGCTCCGTTCCTTGAGGCTATACGACAGCTAAGATGGGAAATGGGGAAAAATGCTATAAATGTACACTTGACCTATGTGCCTTACCTTAAAGCGGCAGGAGAACTGAAGACAAAGCCTACGCAACACTCTGTAAAAGAGATGCAATCAGTTGGCATACAACCGGATATACTCGTATTAAGAACAGAGAAGCATCTTTCAGACAGCATGAGGATGAAAGTGGCATCTTTCTGCAATGTGGATTTAGAATGTGTAGTTCAAAGTGAGGATATGCCTTCCATATATGAGGTTCCTGTCGGCATGCAGCAACAAGGTCTGGATGCAGCAATACTACGCAAACTGGATATACCTGTCGGGGAAACCCCGGCACTGGGTCCATGGAAAAGCTACTTGGAACGACGCAAGAAAGCAACCAAAGAGGTAAAGATTGGCCTTGTAGGCAAATATGACTTACAAGATGCCTATAAATCCATACGGGAATCATTGTTGCATGCTGGGGTGTACAACGACCGCAAGACAATAATAACATATATCAATTCGGAACATATCCGCAAGGATAATGTAGCGGAGATGCTTGCAGGGCAAGATGGCATACTGATTTGCCCAGGCTTCGGCCACAGAGGAATTGAAGGAAAGATTATAGCAGCGCAATACACTCGCGAAAACGACATCCCTACCTTCGGCATCTGTCTCGGAATGCAGATGATGGTGATAGAATTTGCACGCAATGTCCTGAAGTACAGTGATGCGAACTCACGGGAGATGGACGAAAAGACACCTCACAATGTAATAGACATAATGGAGAGTCAAAAGAATATCTCCAATATGGGGGGGACCATGCGACTCGGTGCTTATGAGTGTATGCTGAAGCAAGGATCACGAACTGCTGAAATATACGAGCAGGACATGATTAAAGAACGCCATCGGCACCGTTATGAATTTAACAATGCCTTCATTAAGGAATATGAGGAACAAGGCATGATGTGCGTCGGGCAAAACCCTGACAGCAAACTTGTCGAAATTGTGGAGATACCTAAACTCAAATGGTATATAGGTACACAATTCCACCCGGAATACCAAAGTACGGTACTGAAGCCTCATCCCCTGTTCCTGAATTTTATAAAGACAGCAATAGAAAGTAAAACAGAATAAAAAAATTATAAATTAATCGTGGATAAAAACACTATCATCGGCTTTGCACTCATTGCAGCAGTGCTATTCGGATTCAGTTGGTTCGGCCAACCTTCAGCAGAAGAGCAGAAGGCTCAGCGTACAAAAGACTCTATCGAGACTGTTACAAGACAGAAGACAGAGGAGCAGCAAAAGATAACTGAGATACAGCGTCAGGCAAAGGCCATAGAAGCTGCTCAAAGCGATACTACGGCCCTTCTGCATGAAGCATTGAACGGTATTGCACAACAGATAGTGCTGCAGAACGACAAAATAGCACTGACATTCTCAACAAAAGGAGCCATAGTAGAGAAAGCTGTAATAAAGAATTTCAAGGATAACAATGGTAACAAAGATGTCACACTCTTTGACAAGAACACACAGAAACTTAATTTCGTTCTGTCAACAAAAGATGCAAACATCTCCACTTATGATCTTTACTTCAATGATTATACCATTGCTAAAAACGCAATAACTTTCATTGCAGGGAACAGGAACGGCAGAAATATAACGATAACCTACACCCTCGGCAAGGACTATCTGTTGAGCTGTGCCATAAAGGCTAACGGCATGGCAGGCACTTTTGCCCCCAACACTTCAACAATAGATATTAACTGGCAGCAAAACTGCCGTCAATTGGAAAAAGGCTTTACATTCGAAAACCGGTATGCTTCACTCACTTACCACTTTAAGGACGGTGGCACTGACTATCTCAGCGAGACTAATGAGGAGATAGATGAACCTATAGAAAAGGCAACAGACTGGATAGCATTCAAAAATCAGTTCTTCTCAACTGTGATGATAGCAAAGAATGATTATGCCACCAATGCCTTATTGACAAGCAAACCAATGGAGAAGGGCAGCGGATTCCTGAAATTCTATGAGGCTAAACTGAAAACGTCATTTGACCCGAAGGGAACAACGCCAACAGAACTGGAATTCTATTACGGCCCTAACGACTTCCGCCTGTTGCAGGATGTAGAAGCGGAATCTAACTTTAACAAGGATCTCGAACTGGAGCGTCTTGTATATCTTGGATGGCCACTGTTCCGTTATATCAACCGTTGGTTTACACTTTACATTTTTGATTTCTTACGTAGCATGTCTATACCTATGGGTATAATCCTCATTATCATCACACTGATACTGAAGGCTATCACCTACCCTATGGTCAAGAAAAGTTATATGTCAAGTGCGAAGATGCGTGTATTGCGTCCTAAACTTGATGCTGCGACAAAACAGTTCAATAAGCCGGAGGATGCCATGCAAAAACAGCAGGCTATGATGCAAATGTATTCAGAATATGGAGTATCACCACTATCTGGATGTATACCTATGCTTATACAGATGCCTATCTGGATTGCAATGTTCAACTTTGTACCTAATGCTATTCAATTACGTGGACAGTCATTCTTATGGATGGATGACCTGTCAACATACGACCCTATAATAGAATGGGGACAAGATATATGGCTCATCGGTGATCATATATCATTGACATGTATCCTCTTCTGCGGAGCTAACCTGGTATATTCTTGGTTAACGATGCGCCAACAGCGTGACCAAATGGTTGGACAGCAGGCTGACCAAATGAAGATGATGCAATGGATGATGATGCTCATGCCACTTATGTTCTTCTTTATGTTCAATGACTACTCTTCAGGTCTGAACTTCTATTACTTCATTTCACTATTCTTCTCTGCTGCAACAATGTGGCTTCTCCGAAAGACGACGAACGACGAAAAGTTGCTTACATATCTTGAAGCACGACGTGAGGAGAACAAGAAGAATCCGAAAAAGAAAGTTTCTGGTCTTGCTGCACGTTTGCAAGCTATGCAACAACAACAGCAAGAACTTCAGAAGAAACGTGAGGAACTACGTAATAAACAATAAAAGAAGAAAGCCCCACTACTTTTCTGTTTAAGAAAGGTTGTGGGGCTTTTGCATAAAAGCACCATGATTTCAGGACATCCAAAAGGACTATACCTGCTATTCGTTACCGAAATGGCAGAACGTTTCTCATACTACGGTATGAGAGCACTTTTTGTACTATATCTTGTCGCAGCTTTCTATACCCCCGACAATGCAAGTCAGATATATGGCTCTTATACAGGTCTTGTATATCTCACACCTCTACTTGGAGGATATATAGCAGACCGTTATTGGGGCAACCGACGTTGCATCATATTCGGGGGAATAATAATGGCAATAGGACAATTCTTGATGTTTTGTTCTGCCAGTGTCGTTTCACAGAGCATCTTTTCACAAGGTGGCAACATTGACAGCAACGTGGACAATACATTGAGCCTTTGGCTTATGTTTACGGGATTGGCAGCACTGATTTTCGGTAATGGTTTTTTCAAAGCGAATATTTCCACAATGGTTGGTGACCTTTACGATACAAAAGACACTCGTAAAGATGCAGCTTTTACCATTTTTTATATGGGTGTAAACTTAGGAGCTTTGATAGCCCCTGTTATATGTGGCTATTTCGGCACAGGCAATTGGGCAAGTCCAAGCACTTTCAAGTGGGGATTCTTCTGTGCAGGATGCGGCATGGTAATCTCTGTCACAATATTTTCTTTCTTCAAAAACAAATATCTAGTTACGCCTGACAATCTGGGAATCGGTTTAAAGCCATCAGCAAGCATCATAACAAAACTTAAAAGACAAAAGGAATTAGAACAAGAACAACATATCGAAGGTACACAACTTGAGACCAAAGCCATTCTTACCCAAAAGCAAACAAGTAAGAACTCACCATACCGTCTTTTTGGCTGCATACTGCTAATGGTCTTCATGTTTCTCGTACTTGCATCTTCCACTAAAGATTTCAACACTTGGATTTCCGCAGCAATATACAGTTGTTCTATAGTTTTACCCATATTCATTATAACAGACCGTAGCCTTACAGGAGTTGAGAAGTTCCGTATCGGCGTAATATATATCATTGCCGCTTTCGTCATATTCTTCTGGAGTGCCTTTGAACAAGCAGGTTCTTCACTCACTCTCTTTGCAGAATATCAATGTAACCGCAACATCGGTTCCTGGGAAATGCCTACAACATGGTTTCAAAGTATCAACCCTGTTGCTGTGGTAATATGCGCTCCAATCATGGCCACACTATGGGAAACGCTTGCAAAGCACAAACTCGAGCCATCTTCCCCTGTCAAACTGTCTATAGGACTCTTCCTACTGGCTGTCGGTTACTTCATCATAGCCTATGCTACATATGGTGTTGATGCTTCCACTCAAATATCCATGTGGTGGCTCGTAGCACTATATTTCATACACACAATCGGTGAACTATCACTGTCACCAATTGGCTTATCTATGGTAAATAAACTTGCCCCTGCACATCTCGCATCACTGCTCATGGGAGTTTGGTTCATGAGTGTCGCCGCTTCCAACATCTTTGCAGGACAATTGGCAATCCTCCTGCCGGCAGAGGGAAAAGCGCCAAGCAAACTGTTCGGTATAATAGAAATAGCCACACTCTCTGACTTCTTCACTATCTTTGCTGTAATGGCAGGCATCGCCGCTGTTATTCTCCTTGCACTCTGCCCAATGATAAAAAGAATGTCAAAAGGAGCACTGTGATACTACCTTCAAAATCCAATAATAACATCCTCCATCCATATTTATTATAATGTCATTGTGACATTCCACAACACTTCGTACCTTTGCGGAATACTGTACTAACAAGATTAACTAAACAAAAAACAAATGAGGACAATCCTTAGACCACTATTATTATGCCTTGCCTTGCTTAATGTATTTACAGCACATTCACAGGGAACAATAGACCTGAAAGGTTACTGGCAATTCCAGATTGACCGCAATGATGTCGGCGAAAAAGAGGGATGGTACGATGCGACCTACAAGTTTGAAGACACCATCATGCTACCTGGCTCAATGCCACAACGCATGAAGGGTGATGATATCAGTGTGAATACGAAATGGGTCGGCGCACTCTATGATTCGAGTTATTTCCATAATCCTTTCATGGCAAAATACCGTCAACCGGGCAAAGACATGAAACTGCCATTCTTCCTAACTCCAGACAAACATTATGTGGGCAAAGCGTGGTACAAAAAGACTATCACACTCCCTGCCGGATGCAAGACTGATTATTGTCTGTTTCTAGAACGTCCACATATAGCAACCAGCGTATGGATTAATGGGAAAAAGATAAACACATTGGATAAAGCGCAATCAGCAGACCAATACAAAATAAACAGTCTGTCCGTTCCTCACGTCTTTACACTAAAGAATGAACTAACAGACGGAGAGAATACCATAGCCATTTGCGTTGACAATGATCCTATGGCGGCAAACGTTGGAAACGATTCTCATTCTATAACAGATCAAACACAGGGAGACTGGAATGGTATAGTTGGAAGAATAGAATTACAACCGTACTCTAATATAGATAAAGTAAAAGTTTTTCCTGACATTGACAACCGAAAGGCAATAGTAAAGATAAACTTAAACGGTTATAATATAGATGAAATCGCTACTGTGACTGTCAGTGCCGAATCTTTCAACACGGCAAAACGCCACATTATTGTAAATGATCCTACAAAGATAAAACTGTCAGCAGACAAGGCTACTACATTCGAAACCGTGCTTGACATGGGAGAAGAAATGCTTCTATGGGATGAATTCTGCCCACAGATGTACCGGCTTAATGTTGAAATCAAGACGAAATCACATACTTGCACAGCAGAGACATATTTCGGAATGCGCAAGATTGAGATACGCGACAAAATGTTTTATGTCAATAACCGTCAGGTACAACTACGAGGAACAGTCGAAAACTGCTGCTTTCCTCTTACGGGATACCCTCCAACAGATCTTGACTCTTGGCTAAAACTCTTTGAAACATGCAAACAATGGGGGCTAAATCACATACGTTTCCATTCTTATTGTCCACCAGAAGCCGCCTTTCTTGCAGCAGACTTGACTGGTATGTATATACAACCAGAAGGACCATCATGGCCAAACCATGGCGTAAGACTTGGTAGAGGGGAATATATTGACAACTATCTTATGGATGAAAGCATGCGTATAGTTGACGAATATGGCAACCATCCCTCTTTTACTTTCTTCGCATTCGGCAATGAACCTGCGGGGAACTGGGTTAAATGGTGCAATGAGAAAGTACCACTAATGAAATCATACGACCCTCGCCACCTATATTGCGGCTTCTCTGTTGGTGGAGGATGGGCATGGCAACCAATGACAGAGTTCGCTGTAAAGGCAGGAGCCAGAGGATTAGAATCATGGAATCGCAGCCAACCGGAGACTATTGTGGATTTCTCTGAGAAGATAAACACATACAATGGAAAAGACATGCCTGGTACCAAAATAACAATTCCTTTTGTCAGTCATGAAACGGGACAATGGTGTGTGTTCCCCAATTTTGGAGAAATAAACAAATATACCGGAGTGAACAAAGCGAAAAACTTTGAAATATTCCGCGATTTGCTAAAAAGCAACGGCATGGAAAACCGAAGCCATGAGTTCTTGATGGCATCAGGGAAACTGCAAAGCCTATGCTACAAACACGAATTGGAACGTCATCTCCGCACCCCACAATATGCAGGATTCCAACTGTTAGCCCTTAATGACTACAGTGGGCAAGGCTCTGCCATAGTTGGTCTAACAGACGTTTTTTTCGGAAACAAAGGTTACATTACGGCCCCAGAATTCAGAGAGTTCTGTTCACCTATTGTTCCGTTGGCAAAAATAAAGAAATTCACTTACACAAACAAAGAGAGATTTGAAGCTGACATAGAATTATCACAATTCTCCAATGATAAAATCGAAGCAGCCACACCACATTGGGTTATACGCAAAGAACCCACCAAACAAGGTGACATAATGCTGTTAAATCTTGATGCCCCATATGCTGAAGGTGACTTTACCACCCAATCACTACCTATCGGACAAAACATTCCTCTCGGTAAAATCAGTATCAGCCTTGCAGACATCACGAAAGCAGGCAAATACACACTCACTGTAAATATACCCGGAACAGATGCCCGAAACCATTGGGACTTCTGGGTATATCCGGACAAAGAAGAGACGAATGTCAAAATAAAGGCGGGCAAACGAACAGGTGCTATTTTCCACAACGGGATTCTTATCACTGACACCCTCGACAAACAGGCACAAAAAGAGTTAAGAAAAGGCGGAAAGGTTTTACTGCTCGCAGCAGGAAAGGTGACTTACGGCAAAGAGGTGAAACAGTATTTTACACCTGTATTTTGGAACACTTCATGGTTTAAGATGCGTCCGCCCCATACAACAGGTATATATGTAGAGAACACACACCCTATTTTTGGAGATTTTCCTACCGATTATCATAGTGACCTGCAATGGTGGGAACTCGTAAACAAGGCACAAGTAATGCAGTTCACCGACTTTCCTGCAGACTTCCAACCTTTGGTGCAAAGCATTGACACATGGTTCGTATCAAGGAAAATAGGTATGCTTTTCGAAGCGAACGTCGGTAAAGGCAGATTGGTTATGACAACCATGGACTTAAAAACAAACCTCGACAACCGCCATGTAGCAAACCAAATGCGCCACTCAATCATTGAATACATGACCTCAGACAAATTCCATCCCAAATGGAATATAGGACAGGAACAGATATCAGACCTTTTTACAAAAATTGCAGGCGAGGTGAACATGTTCACCAAAGAAGCGCCGGATGAGTTGAAACCGAAATTGAAATAAGCAGATAATCCGCAAAAGCTGCATAAAAAGAGAAAGTGCCCAAGCCACATTGTAATAGCATTGAGATTACATGTGATTCAGGCACTTTCACTGTTATTAGAGAACTTATGCCGCAGGATTTACGTCATATAACGAAACACCACACACAGCGGCGATTACATATATATCTAATTGTCCCATATATCCTTAAAATGCATAAGATAAGTGTCATACTGTGTCAAGAAGGGACGGAAAGGACCTTCCACTTTCCCCGGGTTATCAAAAAGTTTCGGCACACACCCCTGCCGTGTAGTATATATATGGAACGAACCCTTTTGCGGTGCAATCTTATCCGACCATACACCAAATGACGTACGGCTGAACTTAGGTCCCTGCCCACTCACCGCAGCATTCACGCTGACCACTATACCACGGTCAGTCTGTTCAAAATTCACATTAGCACCGTTACATTCAAACACTATGCCGTTACCCTTACTGTCCGACACCCATACAGCGTCACACCCCATACGGTTACCCTCAAAATATATATCATCCTTATGAAGTCCCCAACACCCAAATCGATTAGCCTGATGCCGTCCTGGATATGAAGCGAAAGGTCCGAAACCTACCCACTGTACACGGTCAAAGCGAGGCGACAGCAAATAAGCCACTCCGAGTTCAGACAGGAAGTGCCGCACCGTATCAGGCACAAGCATATAATCCACATCAGATCCCCTTTGTTCCACGCACGCCTTGACATACGGATTGTCAATAGGCTGAAGGTATTTATCAATGCGTTCCACTGCTACATTCATTTTCTCACACATTGTGGGCTTGCGTCCGACCCTCACCATCGGTCCCTGCTGGATATATGTATACCATTCATCCGAACCCAAAGCCGGAAACACACCGCACTTGTCCGGTTCCATACATGGAATATCCGTTCCCTCCAGACGCAGTGACTGCCTAAGCATCACATACCCCTGTCTGTTCCTCACCGTTATATGAAGAACAGCCATAGCCCCGTCCGCAACCTTCGGCAGCACCAAGGGACAATCCACCTCCGACCGTAGTGCACAATACGGGGAAAACACCCCCGAAGCAACCGTATCGCGGTCAGCGGTCAGAAACCAGCAGAAATCCACATTATCCTGAAGATTCAAGAAATCATACCTGTTACGTATATGCAGTGAACCGCGGAAGACGGTGTCCGTAACCGCCGCCAACGCATAATTATGCTGCAACTCATAGTAGTTGGGCAATGGAGTACGGTCTGCATACAACAGTCCGTCCGTACCCTTGTTGCCATACATCTCAAATCCACCGTCCGCAGAAGTAAAGACCCTTTCCTGATAGCCGAACCTGTCTCCAAGTTTCTCATGGAACGGCATTCCCTGATCAACCCATTCCCACACAGAACCGCCAGCTATGCCAGGCGTTTTCTCTATAATCTCCCACTGTCTGTCATGGTCTTCAAAGGAAATACCCAACGTATGGCAGTATTCCGTAAACACCAACGGCCTGTCAGTCCTTGTATAGTAGTCTCTTAACTTACCCGTAGTCGGATAATGCGGTGCATACACATCAGCGACAGCAGGGAATTTCGAGAATCCGACACTACGAAAATAACTGCCCTTCTGCGGATAACATATCATTCTTGACCTGTCAAGACCCTTTGCATACTCCCCTAATCTCTGGCAACTGCCAGGCAAGGGGTTCTCGTTACCCAAGCTCCATATCATCACCGAAGCATGGTTCTTGTCACGGCCGATGGTAGCCTTTGCCCTCGTCTTCAACATATCGAAATATTAAGTATCCTTCAGATGCTTCTCACCTCGCGAGCCAAACGGCACCTCGTCAATAAGATAGAACCCCATAGAGTCAGCAAGTTCATAAAACCTTGGCTCCCTCGGATAGTGCGATGTACGTATATAGTTGACAGAAGCCTCCTTCATCAGCCGCATGTCTTTCATGGTAAGAGAATCGCTGATCACCTTCACCCTTACCGGATCTGTCGCATGGCACGTCACGCCACGCAGCTTGACGGGGCTGCCGTTAAGCATAAGGACATTGCCATCCTTTACAGACATCTCGCGTATACCCACCTTCTGTCTGAACGTCTGGATTATTTCCCCATTATGCATCACATCCACATACAGAGTATACAGATACGGAGTCTCGGCTGTCCATAAATGCGGATTGGCAAGTGTGGCACCCAATGTATGACCACCATTCCCGGCAAGTCCCGTCACACACCCCTCGGCATCAACCAGCCTCCCCTCCACACCGGTGTGTCCATCGGCATTCGCTATTACCGGCACCACCACCACTCGTCCGTCAGCAGCGGCAGTCACCGTCAGATCAGACAGGTGCACCTCCGGCACAGCAAACAGTGACACATCACGAAAGATACCCATCGGAGCCCAGTCGTCAAAACAGTCAAACTCAAACCCCTTAAACCTTGAATACACCCTCATGGCCAATCTCTGGCGCTCCCCACGGAAAGCCCCCTCCGTCAGCAGCGGCGTAATGTCAAACATGCAGGTGTTGTACGCCTGCTCCAACGACCCTGCCCTACTGCCGTTTATCCATAAATCGTAACCACGCAATACGCCATCAAACCTTATCACGACACTCCTGCCCCTCCATTCCTCAGGCACAGCAAACTCCGTGCGGTAATACCCCGTCAACGAATCAGGAAACGAATACCGCGGAGTGCAGAAACCATATTGCTCCCAACACCCCGGCACAGGTATTCTCCCCCACGACGAATCCTTCTCCGGCACCGTCATGTCATTCCCTACACCGTCAATCACCTTGATGTCCCACACACCATTCATGCTTTTCATGAAAGAGGCATCCGTAACAGGATAAAACCCCTTGAAAGCATCATGCACCTCTGCCTTTGCCGACAGCAAAAGCGTGCTGCAAAGCAGCGATAATAATAATCTGCCTTAATTCCGCAATTTAGTTAATAATTATTTATTACAAGTACCTGAGCAACAAA
>CAZPNC010000053.1:0-15574 GCA_964587945.1 uncultured Prevotella sp.
TGTCTGAAATAGAACTGCCTTTTGAAATTCCGAGTTCTTGGTCTCTTGCTCGATTAAATGCTGTTTGCCAACTTACAGACGGCTTAAAAACCACTGGCAAACAATGCTTATTAGATGCAAAATATCTGCGTGGTAAAAGTTCTGGAACTATTGTTGAACAAGGCAAACTTGTCTATAAGGGTGACAATATAGTACTTGTGGACGGTGAAAACTCTGGTGAAGTTTTCATCGTTCCACAAGATGGCTATATGGGTAGTACTTTCAAGCAACTATGGATAAGTTCCTCAATGTATGAACCTTATATTTTGGCATTTATACAGTTTTACAAAGAAACTTTACGCAATTCTAAGAAAGGTGCAGCAATTCCACACCTCAACAAGGAGCTTTTCTATGGTCTTATAATAGGTATTCCACCATTACAAGAACAAAGAAGAGTTGTGCAAAAGATAGAGCAATCATCGAAGTTGTTTAAATAGTTGTTCGATTTTGTTTACGATACGTTTTTGCTCCTCAATTGGAGGCAGTGGATATAGATAATCTTCAATATGACAGTTGTTTATGGAGGGCGAATTATCACCCTTCATAAACGCATTAAGACCATCAACCACATAATTTGACAACATCAGATAAAACAAAAACACAGGATAATATCCTAAACTTGGCGTAATAACATAAAATCCTGTACTTGCAATAGCATCTATATATATATCATCAACCAAAGCGATATTTTTCAAGTATGGACGAACCATTGAAAACAACAAATCGTTTTTGTGGAGTTTCCTCGTTGCTCGACTTGGAGCGTTTTCAAATCTTACCTTTTTAGGATTATCTATAATGTTTAGCCTATTATTGACGGCATCCACATCAATATAAACGAAATCCGATGACGGCTTAGTTGATTCCATTGGCATAAATACAGACATACCTCTTGCCCAACTCCAAGATTCGGGCAAATCAAATGGGATTTGCTCAGTTATATCCAAGCATTTTTTGTCTATCTGATCATAATACTTGTTATCGTCACCACGGAAGATGACGGAAGTAGCCAAAGCGGACTTATTCAGTTTGCCTTCTTTGACGAGTTTCTGCTTCTCTGTCTTTATCTGCTCCAACAAATCTTGAGCAGTCCCATCCTCTGTAAGGTGTGGAACAAGTTTTCCTTGTATTGCTTCTTGTAAAATACTCTTTTTAAGACTTTCTTTTATTGTGATATTCAATTCATCCAACTGGTTCTGAACTTTACTATATTTATCTATTTGTGATAATAGTTCAGCTAACTTTGTCACTATTCTTCTTTGTTCTGATAGAGGAGGAAGTGGCAACAATAGACCTTTCAAACGATTAGCGGAAAGTCCTGGCATAGCAGTACCAACGGATGTCAAGTTGTTACTTTCTTTCAGAAGATACATGAAATGATACACATATTCACAAAGTCCAGAAATACATGGGCGAAGTCTATGAACATGATTTTGAAGACAAATATCATGATCTTCATTCCAAATAGCAGAACGTCCATACCCTGCACCACCTTCGCAAACTAACAAGTCTCCCTTTGTTGCAGAGCAAGTTTTTATTTCTTCGTCTGTAAAATTCATAACTTTGACATTATCAAGGACAAAATATCCCCAGTATAGATTGGAAGTCGTTATGAACTTTTGAGGAGTTCCACCACCTTTGTTGCTACTGCTCTGTTGTTTTCCACTTGCATGGTTGAAGATGTTGCCTATACGAGTCCATTCCCACCCTTGTGGTATCTCAAATGGAATCTCCTCATCGATGCACTTCTCCTCCTCCGTAGCGAGCATCTTCTCATAATAGGAATTGTCCTCACCACGGTAGATAATGGATGCGTTCTTGTCACGCTTGATTTTTTTCTCCTTGATCAAGCGTTCTTTCTCTTGACGAATTTTTTCAAGCAATACGCTTGCAGGTTCGTCATTAGGGTCTTGCGGTACAAGTTTTCCCTGTATCGCCCATTGTAATATGCTATTCTTTAATTGCTTTCCGTTCATTGTAATTTTCTATCGTTAGAAATCATTGTCCTTATTCTTCTGCTTCAAGAAGAACTGATAAAGTTTCTTGCCTATTTTATCTTTGGCAAATGTCCGCTCATGCTCAATAGGTATGGTAGATAACCTTATCTTAGCCACGCCTTTTTTCAACAACTCAAATTGTTGTGGACTTATCTTGAATTGTGCTGTAGAACTGATTTCTGTCACAGGAAGGACTATATTGCCAGAAACAATGCCTGCCGTTTCAGAGCCACTACCTATCTGAGAGCCATAAAGTTTAATAACTTCACCATCGAATGTTTTCAACAACATGGTTGATTCTTTCAAGAAATTCAGTCGGTCTGACTTTACGGTTGCGATAATGTAATATGCCGTATCTTGCTTTGCAACGCTATATTTCATGTTGCATCCCTCGGCAGCCAAAGGTCGATATGTATATCCAACCGTTTGTGCATTTATATTGATACTGCACATAGTCAGTACAATAGACAAAATGATTTGTATTCCAATATTACTTTTCATAATTATGCTATAAAATCGAAATGTCCTTATTTTATTGTTGTTACTCTGCTTCGTCTAACAACTTGTCAAGTTGCGCTTGCAGTTCTTCACGCTTTGGCAAATAGAGTTGGTAACGAGCCACAAACAATTGATTGGTTATACCCTCCAAGGCATACTCCATCAGAAGTTCGTCTTTTCTTGCTCCCAAAACTATGCCAATAGGGGGATTATCGTCAGGTTGACACACTTCTGTTTTGAAATAGTTCAGGTAGAGATTCATCTGCCCAATATCACCATGCTTTATCTCTGCTCGCTTCAAGTCAATCAACACATAGCATTTCAAAATACAATGGTAGAATACCAAATCCACCTTGAACTGTCGGCTTCCTATCTGCATGGAGTATTGTCTGCCCACAAATGCAAAACCACGTCCCATTTCCAAAAGGAACTGCTCCATGTGGTCTTTCAGAGCCTTTTCCAAGTCACTCTCCTTATAGCGCTTCTGTTTGGGAAGTCCTGCAAATTCAAGCACGAAAGGGTCACGGATGATGTCTTGCGGAGTTTGTACTTGATGCCCCTCGTTTGCCAAAGAAAGAACTCCAGCCTTGTCTGTGCTTAGTGCAAGTCGCTGAAACAGACAACTTTTCATCTGTCTTTTCAGTTCCCTAACTTTCCAACATTCCTTGATGGATTCCTTATAATAGAACTGCATTTCAAGCGCATTATCACACTTCAACAGTTCATAATAATGGCTCCATGTCAATTTGTGGGACAGTGTCCCACATTTTGGGAATGCCAAGTATAACTTACGCATATAGGTAAGGTTTGTTCGGTTAAAACCTTTTCCATTTCTTGCTGTCAAATCCTTTGCAAGGTTTACAAGTAACCTTTTGCCATATTCAGCCCTTTGTTTACCACCCTGTTCAAATTCAACGATATACTTTCCTGTTTGCCAGTTGGCATCAAGCAATTCCGTATTGACCGCAGCAATGGCTTTTGACTTCGCCTCACCCCATAGCGTGGTTATGTTGTCTATCAACTTCTGATAGGCAGCATCATTTATGTTTGTCAAACCTTTATTCTCCATGCCAATCTTTTAGATTTGTGGAACGCCGTTCCACATTTTACAATTCGTCCACATTCACATTTATCCCCAGGATACGCTGTATCTCCGCCAATGTCTTATCTATTTCATGATCAAGAGCCTTGCGCTTCTTGAAATAGTCGGCAAGCAGTTCGGCAGGAGGCAAGATTTCTTCATCCTCTTTCGGGAACTTGCACAAGTCGAAGTTGCAATCGGTGGCGATAAGGTCTTCAACCGAATAGCAACGAGATTTCTCGTCACCATCAGCAATAATAATCTCCTTACGGTCGTTCCACCACTCACGGATTGGGTCGCAATGTTCCGACTTCATGGACTTTGTCTTGGAGAAATGCTTGTACCCCTCTGGCATATCCAAACGATAGAACCACGTTTCCTTTGTAGAATAACCTTCTTGAGCACCCTCCGCACTGGTATTGTCGAAGAACAAAATGTTCGTGGCAATCGAAGTGTAAGGTGCAAAGATACTGCCAGGCAAACGGATGATGGTATGCAAGTTGAAATCTCTGAGCAACTTGGTCTTGATGGCTATCTTTGTGTTGTCCGCTCCAAACAGGAAACCGTCTGGAACAATGACCGCTGCACGACCATTCTTCTTCAGTCGGTACATGATGAGAACCATGAACAAGTCAGCAGTCTCGCTACTGCGCATATCAGAAGGGAAGTGTGACTTGACATCCGACTTCTCGTTACCACCGTATGGTGGGTTCATCAACACAACATCAAACTTGTCTTCGTCTGTATAATTGAGTACATCTTTTGTAAGCGAGTTGTCGTGATATACCAATGGCGTGTCAATACCATGCAGCAACAGGTTTGTCACACATAGCATATACGGGAATTGTTTCTTTTCTATGCCGAATACAGACTGATTGTACTCTTTGCGGTCTTCAGCAGTCTTGACCTTCTTATCCAATTCACCCAACCAACTTGTGATGAAACCTCCTGTACCACAAGCGAAGTCTGCCATTTTCTCACCAATCTGCGGATTGACTATCTCTGCCATAAATTCGGTCAAGGCTCTTGGGGTGTAGAACTCACCAGAGGAACCTGCCGACTGCATTTCTTTGAGGATTGTCTCGTATATCTCACCGAAAGCATGACTTTCCTCATAGTCACCAAGGTTCAGTCCGTCAATCACGTTCAGCACCTGGCGAAGTTGAACACCATCCTTCATATATTGGTTGGCATCCTCAAAAGTTGTCTTTACTATTGCTTGACGAATTGGGGTATCAGGTGTAACCTCTATGTTTTTGAGTTCAACAAACAAGGTGTTGTTGACAAACGAAAGCAGCTCATCACCAGTCAAGGCATTACCGCTTCCATCGTCATGTGCCCAGTTGCGCCAACGGCATTCTTCTGAAATAATGGACTTGTAATCATCATCGTTCAACTCCCAGTCATTCTCTTTCTCGTCATAGACTTTCAAGAACAGCATCCATGCCATTTGTTCTATGCGTTGCGCATCACCGTTGATACCGGCATCATTGCGCATTATATTGCGTACTCGTTTTACGAAATTTGATAAACTCATATTTTGTTTCTATTTTATGCTATATTATATATGTATTGTTCCAGTTCCTTTACGGCATCAAGATAGCCTTGCTTGCCACCAAAGAACTTCACTATGTTTGCCTTTGAACCCAATTTGCGGAATGGGTCATTTTCAAGCACAGTAAGGCTTTCCAATTCTGACACACCTTCCTTGGTGTACTTATCCAACAAGGCTTCAAGCACAAGTCGTGCCTGTTCACCATACTTGCTGAATATGTCTCGTTTCTTCACTTGTTCGGCACGTTCATGTCGTGTAAGTGTTTTCTTGCCGTAGGCTATATGGCAGATGAAATCGAAATCATCAACATCGTCCATATCTTGGTCATGCTTCAATGCTGCAAGATCAATACCACTGTCTTTAAGCATTTCAGCAATGTCTGACTTTTTCTTGGTTTCTTTCCATTTGGAAGTGAACGTGTCAATCGTAGCGTATGTGTCTATGATACTTTTCTTTGTATAGTCGGTAATGCTTTCCGTGCGAAGCAACTTACCATTTGTGTCATAGACAGAAACGACCTTGTTAATGACCATCACTTGACAACCATCCTTAGCAACAATCGGCTTCGGTCGTGGCTCAGGATCGGGTTCTTTCACGCCTTTAGGCTCGTCGTCTTCAGGAAGTACATACGGCTTAGGCTCTTTCTGCTTGGGCGGATAGTTCGGGTCTATTTCAATCGGTCCGTCCCAATCTGGGTCTGCAAACAATCGTGTCACGTTGCGGAAGTCCATTACTGTGAAGTATGTCTTTCCTTCTTTCTCACGAAGACGAGTGCCACGACCGATAATCTGCTTGAACTCTGTCATAGAGCCGATTTGTTGGTCAAGAACAATCAGTTTTGTCATTTTGCAATCAACACCAGTTGAAAGCAACTTACTTGTTGTCGCTATGACAGGGTATTTCTCTGCAACAGAAATGAAATAATCCAACTTGCCTTTTCCGTATTCGTCACTACCAGTTATACGAACCACATAGTCGGGATTCTTCTTACACATATCAGCATTGGCATTAGCCAAAGCCATACGCATACGTTCCGCATGAGTTTCATCAGCACAGAACACTATGGTCTTAGCCATGCGATCTGTACTTTTCAGATAATTGGTTATCTCTTGCGCAACTTCCCTTATACGGTCTTCTATAACAATGTTATAGTCATAGTCGCTGTTGTTATAAATGCGGTCTTCTATCTCGTTGCCGTATATATCTTTTTGTCCCTTTGTCGGTCTCCATTCATCGCCAATGTTGGTTGTGATGTTGATTACCTTGAAAGGAGCAAGGAAACCGTCCTCAATTCCGTTTTTAAGACTGTATGTATATATAGGTTCACCAAAGTAGCCAATACTTGACTGGTACTTTGTTTCTTTAGGTGTGGCAGTCATACCAATATGAGTAGCCGAAGAAAAGTATTCCAGAATGTTTCGCCAGTTGCTATCATCCTTTGCGCTACCTCTATGACACTCATCAACGATAACAAGGTCAAAATAGTCTGGATTAGGAAACAACTCCTTATAGTTTTTGACATCATTCTGTCCAATCAACTGTTGATATAGTGCAAAGAACACTTGATAAGACCCCAATTCTTCCAAGTGGTTCTTGTCTTTTGAGTAGTCTATCTTGTGCGTTACCTTATCTAATGGTTTGAAGTCTTGCTGTATGGATTGGTCAACCAATATGTTGCGGTCTGCAAGATACAACACTTTCTTTTTCAAACCACTTTTAAGCAAACGCCATACAATCTGAAATGCAGTATATGTCTTGCCTGTGCCAGTTGCCATGACAAGAAGTACACGGTTTTGTCCTTTGGCAATGGCACCAACTGTGCGGTTTACTGCGTTGCGCTGATAATATCGTGGCGGAAATATGTTCTGACCAGTGCAGAAAGGCTGCTCAATGACGGACAACTCTTGCTTGTTAAGTCCGTTTCCATCGTTAGCCTCACTTTTATATCTTTCGATAAGTTCTTCTTTTGTAGGAAATTCGTCCATAGCAAAAGTGCGTTCCTTGCCTGTCAAGAAGTCATGTTCGGCAAAACCTTCACCATTTGAACTGTATGCAAACTTCACATCAAGCATTTGGGCATATGTCATGGCTTGTTGCAATCCATGAGAAACAGAATGATTGGCATCCTTTGCCTCTACAATAGCAATGGGTGTTGCCTTATTTGCATAAAGTACATAGTCGGCAAACTTCGGTTTCTCTCTATGCACAAGATTACCATGAAGGCTAATTTTACCGTCAGTAAATTTAACCTTCTGTTCCATGAATATACTATCCTTTGACCATCCCTTGCTTGTGATGGCTTCGTTGATATAGCGGAACTTGATGTCCTCTTCTGTAAGTTCTTTACTTATGCCCATGTTCAAATAACGTTTTATTATCGGAAGTTATTTTGTCCAGTTCTAAAAATCCAGTATTTGGCGTTTTTATTCTCGCTCGTCCTCGTCTGTTATCAAGTCCTTCAAATCGACTTGTAGAATTTTTGATATTTCAAGCAATGTTTCCAAATCTGGCTGGTATTTATTTCTGGCGTAGCAGTTTACTGTACTAAAGCTCTTCCCAAGCTGTTTTGCAAGCCATGTCTGAGAGATGCCTTTTTCTTCCAACGTGTCTTTTATTCTGTTCAGTTTCATATTTTCACCGAATTTTTCTGCAAATACACATTAAATTTTGCGATAATAGTTCGTTATATGACTCTAATAGGCAAAAATATAACGATATTTCACACTTCCACACCCATTTGATACGAAATAAGGGAATAAAGAGATTTTATCCTCCTTACTCCCTTTCTTTTCTTCCCTAATTTCCAAATACTTTTTCCACTCGCTTGACGGCATCCGCTCTCATCTGCATGGCTACGGAAGCATATATCTGTGTTGTCTTAACACTTTTATGACCCAATAGTTTGCTCACAGTCAAGATGTCACATCCTGCGAGGATAGCCAACGTTCCAAAAGTGTGCCGACTGGTGTGGACCATGTAAAGCGATAGCTCCGGTACTGGAAGAACTGGCGGCAGAATATGAGGATCGTATATATATTTATAAAATCAATACGGAAACAGAATCCGAACTCGCAGCCGCCTTTGGGATAAGAAGTATTCCCTCATTGCTGTTTGTGCCGATGAATGAGCAGCCCCAGATGGCAGCGGGAGCATTACCCAAACAGCAACTAAAAGAAGCTATTGATAATATTTTATTAAAAGAATAATGATAATATAATTTTACACTGTGATGGCAAATAATATGGATAATTCGCAAGTAAGTACACTATGTCAGATCAGGGATGTATACAGGGCGATTTATGAATTTGAATTAAATTTTCAGCAATCATATAACCTGGGACTGAACGAGGGTATGCTATTATGTTCCCTTAACGTTCAGAAATATTCTTCAAATGAACTGGCTGAGATATTAGGACTAAGTAACTCGAATACATCGAAAGTAATAAAGTCGATAGAGAAGAAAGGGCTTATCAAACGTATTGTCGGGAAAGATGATAAACGCCAAATGTATTTTACATTGACTGAATCAGGACGTAAAAAACTCGAAACGATAAAATGTGCCGAGTTCAATATTCCCGAAGCACTAAAGCCGGTTATCAAGCTGTAAGAGCAGGTGTTCCCTTATCCCATACCAGCCCAGCATCTCGTTTAAGAGACTATCTCTAACTGTAATAGTCATCTCTCTGCCGGAATCCAACAACGCACGCAATAGTTTGTGATGTCCGAGACTCTTGAGTTCTAGTTTGCCCACTTCATCTATCCAGACAGGAAGGTGGGCAGGAGAACTCAATATGTACCGTTCGGCGATCTCGAACGTATCTTTCAGGAAAGCAAACCGCCCCTGAATGTGATAACGGTTTTCATTTGGGTATACAGATTCTTTTAAACGGATGAAAGGGATTTCTTCCTTATCCGGTAACAGTACGAGGTTATACCCTATAATCGTTTTTTTCTCATCATACAGTTTTTGGGAATATAGGCCTATACCATCGCCGCTTTCTTCTTCGTATAATTTCAGAAATTTACTACTTTTTCCGCTATTGACAGGACCTGTGATAATTCTTATCATGAGTTGATCCTACTTTTTAGTAAATCTGTAAGCTAACGAGATATAGTAGCGGCGCCCTTCCATCGGATATCCTTCCGAGAAATAATACAGTTTATCGAAAAGGTTTTTTACTCCCAATTTTATGTCGAAGCCATTCAACTCCTTACCTATATTGGCATGGAAAAGGGCATATCCCGGAATCGTTATTTTGCCGTCGCTACTCATATTCGTTTGGCTGACGGTGGTCATACGCGCCTGAATCCTTATATCATAGAAAGGGCTGACCTGTATCATCGCGTTCCATTTATGGTCGGGAACTTCTGTGAACTTTACCTCTTTATCCGTTTTGTTTACGCGGTTGATGTAATTGTAATTCGTTTCAGCCTCAATCCACTTATAGCGGTATGACAGCCCTGCTTCGAAACCTCTGAAATGAGCCTTCCCTTTGTTCTGTAACTGCCAAATAAGCGGATCTTCGGCATCTACACCCGTAATTTCCTGAATGGTATTAGTCAAGAACATATAATAAGTACTGCCATACCATTGCAGGTTATTCCATTTACCATTGTAGGTTATATCCAGATTATAAGAATGTTCTGTTTTCAAGTCGGGATTCGGTATGGCTTTTCCCCGTTTGTAAGAATAACGGTCTTTCAGGGATGCAAAGCGAGAATTGCGGGAGAAAGAGAAGCGAAATCCATGATTCGGGTTATACCTGTAGTTAACAGCCAATTGGTAATTGATATCCTTATCCGAAGATGTCGGGTAGTTTACGATTCCGTACTCTTTCGAATCTTCCAGCTGTTCGTAGGCCTCGATAGTTGTACCTTCGTGGCGGAAGTATCCGATGCCTGCCAATAAGGATAACCGGTCATTGATGCGATAGGTATTCTCCAAAGAGACAGAAGTGGTATATTCACTTTGTTTCGCTTTCGGGTCGTCATCGTCGTGGCTGCGATGCACATCGTTTTTGTAATTCACGCCTAATTTCAGGAGATTGTTCTTTATGCCGTCCCAGCCTACTACTAATCCTGCTCCCAGCGAATAATCGTCATAATAACTATCGAAAGCCGATTTGCTTTCCTGCGAATTATAGTTCGTATCATCATAGGCTTTCAGCAGATTGTAGTACCTGTCGTAAAACAGACGGGATTCCAATCTCCATTCTTTACCTAAGCTTGTTTTGGAAAAGAAATATACCTGATCTTTATCCCAGTCTTTATATCTCCAGAAACGAGGTTTGCTGTTCTCTCCCAGATAGGGAGGCACATATTTATCAGCACGCACCATACTGTAACCAATAACGTATTCGTCGCCATCCTTAGGGGTAAAACCAAATTTACCGTTGAATTGCAAATCGGTTGTTTCGGAATGGTTCCGCTTACTCCCGTCTTGTAATCCTTCTACCGGTTGACAGTCCGAAGGAAGGCGGAAATCGTTGCGATGTATCCAACCCGCATCTAATTGCAGGTACCATTTATCCTGCCTGGTTCCTATGTTTATGGATGTATTCCACAGCGTACTTGCCTGTATGCCAACTTCCAGTTTGTTGGCGGGTGATGCACTGACTATATTTACGGCTCCTCCCATTGTATTTCCTCCCAACAAAAGAGAGGATATCCCTTTCGATACATGGATTTTGGAAACGGTAGCCGTTTGCAGGCGCCCCAAATCGATTAATCCATCGAAAGGGACAGATACAGGTATCCCATCCATATAGACAGGTACACGGGTCTGGTCAAATCCCCGTAAATAAATCATAGTTTCGCCCCGCGAAGATGCCTCGGTAAGCGTTATTCCGGGCATCCACTCCAAAGCCTCAGGAACTTTTTCAATATCCATCTGCCTTATTTTCAAGGAAGATATTTCCCTGTCCGGAGATACAGGAAGTTGTTCCATTACAATAACCTCTCCCAACGAAAAAGACCTTATACTGTCTTTGGCTGTTTCCTGACTATATATGGTAGAACAATATGCCAGACCGAGAAACAATAAACCCCAATGTTGCATTTTCATCATTTTCTAAAATAATCAAGTGTAAAATTAACCGGAACCATCACCATGTGCATTAGTTTGGTGAACGGGAAAATAATGAAGATAAGGAACCCATTAATAATATGCAGCTTGTACACCCAACTCTGATCTGCTATGAACTTCCACGAATCGGGCTCGAATATGGCAACACCCTGCGCCCAATGCTCCATAGCCATATAATCGGAAAGAGGCGATTGAGTTGTGATATAGGTTCCCCAAAGCCCCAAAGCTATCTGGAATAACAATAATGATACAATAATATAATCCTGCAATTTTCCTGTAGCCCGCACTCTTTTGTTCGTAAAGCGCCTTATAGCAATCATTGTAACGCCTATGAGTGCCACGCCTCCCGAGAGCGATCCCATAATGATAGCTAATAATCTTTTAGTTTCGTTCGACATAAACCAATTATAAAGCCATTCGGGTGTAAGCAACCCAAATATATGCCCCAAGAAAACCATTATGATGGCAAAATGAAACAAAGTACTGCCCCATAGTATATTTTTGTCTTTACTAATAAACTGGGATGAGGTAGCCTGTATCGTATTGTTGCGATGACGAACCCGGTAAATTACTCCCGCAACAAAAACACCCAAAGCGATATAGGGCAGATACCCCAGAAAGAAATTGTTCAGATAATCGGACATTGTCATACCTCCACTCCTTCCTTTTTATCAATTTCAGATTCTTCCGAACCTGGCAGGGAACACAATATATCTAATAAATAGCGATAGGGAGTTTCTTTCTTCTCCAAGGCTTTCTTCATATTTGTCAGAATATGAAAAACTTCATGTAATAGTTTCTCAGAGTCTTCCGCCTTTTTCAGTAGAGAAATATATTCGAGGAAAAGAGGAAGATAATCCGGCAACTCGTTGGAGCAGGGGATGAATCCCGATGTCGCATACATATCTTTGAGGTCTACCATAGCCTGTCCTCTTTCGCGCGAATCTCCGTAAACATGGTCGAATAGGTACAGGTTGCTGTTGGTTGAGAAGTCGAATAGCTGTACATACTGCATTTGCCACTCCACTAATGACAGCGATACTGCATAGTCAAGAAAATTCTGTAATTTTACGCATTGAGATTCGTCAAGATAACCTTCATCTTCTACAATCCCCATCACACCCGAAAGATTCTCCTTTAATTCTTCGTTTGGATAATCCAGTAACAACGACAATATTTTATATGTATTTTGCATAACTAACGTATTAAAATAAAACATTTATCTTCCACCAAACAGGTTGCGCCCTTCCTCTTCTTTACCCGGATATTCGTAACCCAATCCGGCCCGTAGCCCGGCATAATCAGCATCTTCCGTTTTTGTGGGAGCTGTTGGAATAACAAACCGGTCTCTGTAATCGGCTATCGCCATATAACGGTACATCTCTTCATAATCGGCCTTTTCCAGCCCCAACTCTGCGGGAATGGCAGGGCTTTCGTTTTTCTCGACCGTACGCTCTCTCATATAATGCCTCATTGCCAGCAAGCGTGCCAAAGCGGTTCTTACAGGGGATTCGTCTCCCGCTGTCATCATTCGTGCGATATAATTAACCGGAATACGCATATCATCAACAGTGGCAAAAAAGTTATCCTTTACATCTGCTTGTTGAAGTACCGGAGACATAGGCGGTATGTACCATACCATAGGCAAGGTGCGATACTCGGGATGAAGAGGGAATGCCACTTTCCACCGTTTCATTAGTTTATAGACAGGCGAAGCCTGTGCTGCCTTGATAAAAGAGTAGGATATTCCCTGTTCCTGTGCTTTACTGATAACCTGAGGATCGTTAGGATCGAGTATCAGGTCGAGTTGCTTTCCGTACAGATCTTTATCGTTTTCTGTCGCAGCATATTCATCAATACGGTCGGCATCATAAAGCAATACCCCAATATAGCGGATACGACCTACGCACGATTCGGAGCAAACGGTCGGTTTGCCGTTCTCGATCAATGGGAAGCAGAAAGTACATTTCTCCGACTTCTTTCTATCCCAATTGAAATATGTTTTTTTGTACGGACAGGCACTCACACATTCGCGCCATCCCCGGCATTTATTCTGATCGATAAGTACTATCCCGTCTTCTTCCCGCTTATAAATAGCCCCTGATGGACAGGATGCCGCACAAGCCGGATTGAGGCAATGCTCGCACAAGCGCGGAACATAAAACATAAATGACTTCTCAAACTCTTCGTATCCTTTTGTATCAAAGTCTTTCAGGTTCGGGTCTTTTTTACGTTCGTTGAAAGAGCCACCCAGATTATCTTCCCAGTTGGGGCCGTATTCTATTTTCTCCATCCGCTGGCCTGTAACCAAAGAATAAGGACGGGCACTCGGAGCCGTACGGAAACGTTTAGTTCCTGTCAGTTTCGAGAAATCAAAAGTGAAAGGCTCATAGTAATCCTTCATTTCGGGCAAATGCGGATTGGCAAAAATAGTAGAAAGAATACTGAGATTGTTTCCTTGCAGTAACTGCAACTTGCGTTTCCTGACAGTCCAGCCGCCTTTGTATCTGTCCTGGTTTTCCCACTGTACGGGATAACCCGGCCCGGGTTTGGTTTCTACATTGTTGAACCAAACATACTCCATCCCTTTACGGCTTGTCCATACATTCTTGCAGGTAACAGAGCAGGTATGACAACCGATACATTTGTCGAGGCTCAAAACCATAACCATTTGTGCTTGTATTTTCATCTTATTACCTCCTTTCTTTCTTCCATATCTTCATCTTCCCAAAGAACGGTTTCACATTTGCGGATAATTACAAATTCGTCACGGTTGGCACCAATAGTTCCGTAATAATTAAGTCCATACGATAATTGGGCATATCCTCCAATCATGTGTGTAGGTTTGGGACAAATGCGGGATATGGAATTATGTATTCCTCCGCGGTTTCCCGTAATAGAACTTAATGGAACATTCACCGTTCTCTCTTGATTGTGGTACATAATCAAAGCACCTTCGGGAATACGTTGCGAAACGATAGCCCTGCAACTTGCCGTACCGTTGTCGTTGAACACTTCTACCCAGTCGTTATCCTGTATGTTTATTTTGGCAGCATCTGCTTCGCTAATCCAGATAACTGGCCCACCTCTACCCAATGTAAGCATGAGTAAATTATCGCTCCATGACGAATGGATAGACCATTTATTGTGAGGAGTAATCAGATTCAGTGTCAGTGTATCATCGCTAATCTGCAATCTTTCTTTTACATTATTAATTTCCTGTTTCGATAAGGGTGGTTTGTAGCATACTAATCCTTCACCAAATGCGAGCATCCACGGATGGTCTTGATAAAGAGATTGCCGTCCGGTTACTGTACGCCAGGGTATCAGCTCGTGTACATTCGTATAATTGGAGGTGTAGTTTACCTCGTGAGATTCGACACCGCTCCATATCGGAGAATTGAGTACACGTCGGGGTTGTTGTATAAGATCGTCATAGCGGATTTGGGTATCGCCTCCTTCTTCGGTCAAATGCTCCAAATCCAGACCCGTGGGTTTTTCCAAAGATTTCCATGCTTTACGCGATGTTACACCATTGCTTTCGGGCGCTAAGGATAATATAGATTCGATAGCCTGAATATCCGTCTCCAAAGCAGGCAAACCTTGTGTAACTCCCTGATCCTGTATCGTTCCGTTTAGTTTCTTGAGGAATTCGTATTCTTCATTCGATTTCCAAGTGATACCTTTTCCTGTTATTCCCGCTTTTTCCAATAACGGGCCCAAAGAAGTAAAACGCTTATATGTATTCGGATAATCACGCTCCACTACTATCAGTTTGCCCATATTATGCCCGGGAACAGGATGACTCCCGCTTTCTTTCCAGTCATCAACAAACAAGGGTTCCGATATTTCGCCCGGCGAATCGTGCATTAAGGGCTGCATCACTACATCTTTTTCTACTCCTAAATGCCCTTCGCACAGTTGAGAGAATTTCTCGGAAATACCTTTGAATATATCCCAATCGGTACGCGATTCCCACACAGGGTCTACTGCTTTCGAGAAAGGGTGAATAAACGGGTGCATATCCGTGCTGCTGATATCGTTTTTTTCGTACCACGTAGCAGCCGGCAGTACAATGTCGGAATGAAGGGAAGACGATGTCATCCGGTAGTCGAGCGTAACAATTAAATCGAGTTTGCCTCTTGCTCCTTCATCATGCCAGTTCTGATAGCGAGGTAGTGGTTCGCCCGATTCCTTCAGGTCTTCACCGAATACACTGTTTTGTGCACCCAGAAGATGCTTCATAAAATATTCCACACCTTTGGCGCTACTACCGATAAGGTTAGCACGCCAGATGAAGAGGTTTTTGGGGCTGTTCTCTT
>CAZPNC010000054.1:0-15416 GCA_964587945.1 uncultured Prevotella sp.
GTAGCAGTCCTTGAAGACATACACAACCACTTGAACTTCGAGGATGCTGTACTATACCTTTGCGGACTTATCGGCTTCTGTGCGATAATATATATCGTCTTCTCTATCAGCACACTATATTACATAGGTTATCCTTTACTTATAGCATACTGCTGGTTTGCCGTAAAACGCTACATGACACATTTCAGCCAACGCTATATATGTGGAAATTGCGGAAAACGCATAAAACAAAAAGGCGTTTGTCCACACTGTGGAGCAATAAATGACTGAAAACGAATTCTGCAAACGCTTGCTTGAGCAAGCGTCACTGCGTGCTTGAGCGCCACTGATAATCAACGACTTCTATAAAAGTATATTATAAAACTAATTTTGTCCACTTACTTATGAGCAAATACTTTAACCATATCATCCTGTTATTGTCAATACTGACCCTCGCTGCATGCGCTGGTGAATCTGAGGATTTTACAACTGGCAATCAGGATGAACTGACAGAAGATGCATACAGCCAGACTCCCGGACGCAGAACAATAATTACCTATATTACCGGAGACAATAATATATCCAGTAGTCTATCTGCAGATATCAACGAAATGATAAAGGGTTCTCTATCGATACCAAGCGACTGCCGTTTTATTGTTCTTGCAGATATAAAAAATCAGAAACCATACATTGCACATATTCGTAATGGACAAATGACCAAGGTAAAAGAATATCCCAACGATTTCTATACAACTTCTCCTGACAGCATGAGGAACGTTTATCAATGGATAATAGACCATTACCCTTCCGGTGAATATGCCACAGTGATAGAAGGGCACGGCAGCGGCCCAATAATACGCACTGACACTATTGCCACCACAACTATAAAGATGTATGCCTATGGCTATGATGCAACAGGTGAAGTTTCTGCAACATCCACTTCGAAATGGATGAATGTACCCACTATGGCCAACGTTTTCAACGGTTTGAAAGATGCCTCCGGCAACAAATTGAAAATGGCTTATATGTTCTTTGACTGTTGCTGTTTCCAATCTGTTGAAGTGGCTTACGAACTACGCCATGCTACTGAATATGTGATAGCGGCAGCATCAGAAACGCCAGGCGAAGGTGCAGACTACACAAAGATGCTGCCTGCACTTTGTGTCAGCAAAGAGTTAGCGGCAGATTCCATAATATCCGTATATGCAAAGAAAAGCGATCTCTGTATTTCCGGCATCAAGACTGACCAATTGGATGCCTTGTGCAATGCTACAAAAGCTGCGTTAAAGAAGATAAACAACAGTACTGACCCTCTAACCCTCAACCGTAATAATTGCATATATTATTATAAAACCCATGCTATGCCAGTACTTCATGACATAAAGCACATCATGAAAATAAATCTGGAACCAATCGGCACTAATGATTATAATGAATGGTTGCAATATTTAGACAATGCCATTATAGCAAAATATCGTCCAACAACAGGTAGCTCGTCCTTATGGACCACAAGTTTAGGAATAAACTTTTACACGTTCCGAGATAATTTCACTGACGAAAACTATAGCGGTGTCAGCATGATAGCACCTACAAGTGGATATACAGAGAATTGGTATGAAGGCAATGAGAGTGACGTTAATGCCACAATGTTCCAGTTAGAATGGTGCAATGCTGTAGGATGGCATGAACTTGGATGGTGAAAAGATTCTCTCACCTTTTCACATTTTCTATATATTCCAACAGTGCCTTATAAAAACTTGAATGTGCGAGAGTCTCCGCATTGCCAAAGATAATAAGTTTCATTCTTGCACGTGTCATGGCTACATTCATACGTCGCAGATCTGACAAGAAGCCTATCTGTCCATGTTCATTAGAACGCACCAACGAAATAAGAACAATATCACGCTCCTGCCCCTGAAAGCCATCCACAGTATTTACCGTTATAAGATTACGCACACTCCGGAACTCATCCCGCTTCTTTATCTGCTGACGGATATATTGTGTCTGAACGCGATAAGGTGAGATTATACCGACATCAAAGCCCTCATCAATAAAACGCACGATACCTATCTTGTTGATATAACCTTGTAGGTGCAATAACAGCAACTCAGCCTCTGCCTTGTTTATCCTGCCATGGTTGTCACCAACAAACTGTTCCGGCTCATCACTATTTATCCACACAATAGGTGTTTCATAATCCAGCACCGAGCGATGGCGCACACTTTTGTCTGACACCACTTTTCCATTATAGAACCAGTCTGACGAGAATTTCATAATGGCATCATTCATACGGTACTGTACACCTAACAGAGTAACACTGCCCGGCTGACTGTCAACAATGCGCTCCATCAATGTCTTCCCAAGCCCTTGCCTCATCGCCTCATAACATTTTATCGTTGGTGGCAATTGCTGGTGGTCACCTGCAAGCACCACCCTCTCTGTTCTACGTATTGCAATCCAACAGGCCGGTTCAAGAGCCTGTGCCGCCTCGTCAATGAAAAGCGTAGAGAATCTCTTGCCTACAACAAGTTTGTTCGCTGCACCAACAAGTGTACAAGCTACCACCCTGGCATTACTGAAAAGACTACTGTTTATCATCATTTCCAGTTCGATAGCCCTTTCACGTAACCGGGCTATCTTCTGGTGCATACCATCACCCTTCTTTTTATTCTCGCGCATTTGCCGAATGTTCTTCCTTATCGCCCATAATTCTGGGTAATCGGGATGATCTGCAAATCTTCTCTCGTAAGTAAAAGATAACATTTTATCATTCACACGTGAAGGATTACCAATACGGAGCACAGGAACGCCATGGTCCACCAGTTTCTCTGATATCCAGTCAACAGCCATATTACTCTGTGCGCACACCAACACTTGTGTCTCTCGACGTAGCGTCTCGTATATGGATTCTACAAGAGTTGTTGTCTTTCCCGTACCTGGTGGGCCATGTATCACAGCTACATCTTTTGCACGTAGCACCTCATTGACAGCCTGCTCTTGTGAATCGTTAAGCCAAGGGAACGTCATCGGACCAAGTGCCAGTTTGCGTGCCGGCTGCAAACCAGCAAAGACGTTACGCAACTCCGCCAGCCTTTTATTGTTCGTACCCTCAACCTCGGAAAGTGCACTGAGCATAGTCCTGTAACTTGTCTCGTCAAAATATAACTGTACACCGAGGCTTTGCGCATTCTCCATCTCCACCACAGCCAACGAAGAAGGTACACTAACAACCATTCTCCCTGCGTCAACATAACTTATGACTGACATAAACTGCAGGTAAACGGGTTTCCCTTCTTTTTGCAAGACGAAGAACTGTACCGGTTTTCCATACTCAAAACATCCGTTGTCATCATTTGAATCTTCCTCATACGTTGACTTGTCACTTTCCAAACCACGTCCCTTGTCATGAAATATTTCTACCACCAATTGGTTCAGCGAGTTGTAATATGACCGGCCAACCGACACTGGATGCCAGCAAATACCGCGCTTCTTCTTGCGGTCAATGCCCATTTTCTCCGACTGGACACGGAATTCTTCTTTCTCCGCCTCATATTCCATAAGGAGAAGACGGTGCAGTTGCTGTATATAAAGGGTACTGTTTTCCATAAACCGAATGCAAAAGTAACACAAAAAGATGAATCTTGCAAGAAAACCTATCAGAAAAGAAGATTGGCAACATATTAAACTTTCGTAAGAAACTACAATACATTGATGTTTTTCAAATAGAAAAGCGTATCTTTGCAAAGACAGAAAAAACAGAACTGGCCGCTAACAAATTCATTAATCAGCAGAAAGACAAGAAATGGCAAAAAGAGTAGATTTGTGGGACTTACGATACAATGAGATATGGCAATTCGTTGAAACGAATCACCGCTGTCCTTCACGCCATCGAATTAACGAACACCAGTTGCTCAATTGGATGAAGTACAACAGAAAAATCATGAACAAAGACCAAATGGAGAAAAGCAAACAAGACAAGTTTGTGAAACTATTGGATTTCATGCATCAGTTCCATAATGTGAACCAATACCAATAAGTAGTCGTTTCTTGCTCAGGCAAGCGTCATTGCGTGCCGAGCAAGTTGTCTGCACTGACAATCAGGTGATGCGCCTAACTATCATTACACAAACAGATTCAAGTACTTGGCTAATATACATGATATCATTATGATACCATAAAAAGTAGCAACCATATCAGAGGCGTTTTTGCCCCTTACCTTTTGAGAACGGTCCATATTGTATGGCATTGTGTGGACAAGCATGATAACATCCAAGACAACCGGTGCATGTAGTGTTTGACCATTGTATGGTGTTCTTGTCTGACATAGTCATGTTGGATACAGGACACTGTTTTATACATTTGCCACAGTGGGTGCAGAGAGAATAATCTACCCGAAAACGACGGTCATCAATAAGGAAGCAGTTAAAAAGAGGACGTAGTATATAAGTCTTGATATGGGCACACATACCCCGATGAACGTTGACAACGTTGTGTCGAGCCAGTATCTGTGCAGAGATGGCAGGAATATGCTGCCGCATTGCCTTCAACTTAGCGTCTACCACTTCTTGGATATCAACATCAAATCCAGGAAGACATATATAAGTATTAGGCATTTGTATAGAGAAAACGGCATTCAAAGACAAACCTTGCACATGCAAGGCACGCCTTACAAGGGTATCGGTGTAACCGACATCGTCACCACATGTCATCACTACATAGAGATATCCTACATTATGGCCTATGAGTTCAGACAATTTGTGTTTGATGAAATCATTGACAAGGTTTGGCATACCCCATGCATAAACAGGAAAGACTATGCCGAGACTGCTTCCGCTGCACGGTATAGGAGCGGTCATTGGGCAAAACTCATCTTTGGTCTGTGCCGCCAATAACTCACAGACAAGCTTACTGTTGCCTGTTCCGGAAAAATAATAAAGCATTTGTCAATTAAGTGGTTGTTTTTGTTTTATTGTTTGGTGTTTTCTCGCTCAAGCAAGCGTGTCACATATAAAGAAAACTAAAGTAAAGAGCCGCAAATGTTAGGGAAGAAGTAGCAGGGAAACGGCTTTACCAAGTTACAATTCTCCAATGTCAACAAGACCATTCATTACGGCGTATATTATGATGTCGGCAAGGGAGCGCGCATGGAGTTTCAATATTATGTTCTTACGATGGGAGATGACCGTTGTCAGACTGATGTTGAGTATCTCTGCCACCTCTTTATTTCTGTACCCCTTGCACAATAACACTGCCACTTCGGTCTCTCTGGTGGAAAGCAAAGAGTCTTCTGTCGTTTTACCACACTTTTTACCGTGTCCGGCATTATAAAGAGCAAGAATATCACGTGTGAGGGATTTTTCCCCCTGACAGATATTCAATGTTCTGACACCCGGAATGCTGATATCTCCGCCAACAAGGACTATTGTCTTCTTTGGACTTTTGCGGAAGAACTGTGCATGCTCAAAATACAAGCGCGAAGCAACGAAATAGTGTGCAAAGTTGTCGAATGTGGTATCGGCAACATCCGAAAATTCATTATATACGGTAATATCAGCTGCGGGAAGCATATCTTCCAGCAGATGCTGTAAACCAATGCCCGTCAGGACATTGTCGTTTATGATTGCTAAATGCACAGAGACAGGCATAGCCCCTCGATGCTCATGTTCTTGTTTCTCCAATTGTTTTCTACGCTTATGGCCCGGTCGATTACGCCAGAACACTTAAATGTAACATTTACACTGTGCAAAGGTAATGTTTTTTTTTCGTTTATATGGCTTGTATGTATAAAAAGTTGAAAAGTTTTTATTAACAGGAAAGTGTGCAAACATATTTTTATGAGGTTATGTTGGATTTCCTAAATACAAGTGCCGCTCGGCACGCCATGACGCATGCCTTAGCAAAAGACAACTATTTAGTAAAATTTACGAGAAGCCTTAACTTACATAAAATGTTAACACGTCTGCAAAAACACAAAAATCAATCAAAATATTTGCACATATCATTTTCATTGATTACCTTTGTAACGTGTTTTTCATGGTATTAGATTATTAAGGTTAATAGAGGTTGGTTGTCGTGAGATAATTAACCTTTTTTCTTGTCTGATTATACATTATTTGTATATCAGCACTTGCATAAACCAAACTTTTTACGTACTTTTGTACCTTATAACAATTTGTGAGCACATACATGACAAGAGAAAAACGGATATACAAAATAACAATAGCAGGTGGAATCGTTAATGCATTGCTTGTTGCAATAAAATTTGCAGCAGGCATAATGGGACATTCCGCTGCCATGATAGCGGATGCAGTACATTCACTCAGTGACTTCATTACAGATATTGTAGTAATCGTATTTGTAAAACTAAGCAACAAACCAGCTGACGAGGATCATGACTACGGACATGGTAAATATGAGACTATAGCGACATCCCTTATTGCCATTGCCCTACTTGTGGTAGGAATACTGTTGGGGTATAATGGAATAACAGCAATTATACGTGTATATAATGGCGAGCATTTGCCGTCACCGGGAGTAATTGCGTTTTGGGCTGCCATAATGAGTATTATCTCAAAGGAGATTCTGTTCCGTGTGACCAAGAAAGTTGCAGACGATGTGGAATCTCAGGCCTTAGAAGCCAACGCCTGGCACCATCGCAGTGATGCCTTGTCTTCAGCCGGTACGGCTATCGGCATAGGTGGAGCTGTAATGTTAGGGGCAAAATGGACGGTACTGGATCCTATTGCAGCTGTCATAGTAAGTGTGTTCATCATTATTACAGCCATAAAACTTATCCGTCAAGCAGCGGGTGAATTATTGGAAGAAAGCCTGCCGAAAGAAGTAGAACGGCATATAGAAGAGATTGCATACAAAGACGAGATGGTGAAAAATATACATAATCTCCACACCCGCCGCATTGGAAATCTCATTGCCATAGAAATGCACCTGCGTCTCCCTGGCGATATAAGCCTTGAAGAAGCACATCGCCATGCATCAAAAATAGAATACAATCTAAAGGCAGAATATGGGGACGGGACACACGTAATGCTTCATGTTGAACCAATTCACTAAGTTTTGAGGATTTATCCTGTTTGCGAGAGGTAGCAACTGATACCTTGCATGAATGACAAAATAAGGATCAGGAACATGTAGATATTACATTGATGTAAAAAAGCGGTTACCCACAATTATTACTCCCGAAAAAAATATTCATCCAATCTCTTGCGTGTTAATATAAAAATCATTACCTTTGCAGCACCTTTCTTTTTATAGGAGGCTATAGGGATGATGTTTGCTTGACGCAATGACAAGCGCAATTTATTCCCGACTTGCAACTTGCGATAATACCAATTGTCGACTTATAAGAAGAAAGAGGTACCATGGGGCTGACTGGATTTGACAGCGGGCTGAGATGGTGCGCAAGCATGCGGAGTGATGATCGTCGACTCCATAATCACATCGGTCAAACAATTCAATTGGCGAAACAAATTACGCTCTCGCTGCCTAGTCGAAGTATAGTAGACAGGCTTTATTCTCTTACAAGGTAGGAGAACGGGACATCGCTCAGAGCCCACTCCTTGAGGCTTACTGATATAGCGGTGCTTGAATTTCAGGGATAGTCCGTGGCTTGCCTCGTACCACAGACGAATTATAGAGGCTAAGGTATCAGTTGGTGGTTCAGGTCTTGCTGATGCTCGAAAACCGAAGACTGAAATAAGCATGTAGAAAACGTATGGTCACACCGTTTGGACGAGGGTTCGACTCCCTCCAGCTCCACTAATTACTAATTCTAAAAGGTGTACATAGCAGCTAGCATTGCTGCTATCTCTCAAATAGGAAATGGCAGCAAATATTATAATTTGCTGCCATTTCCTATTTGAGAAACTCCGTTTATAAGTAAGTGACTAAAACTATTTTTATAAAAATCTTTTGTTGAAGTCGTTGATTACCAGTGACACTCGGCACACCATGACACTTGCCTAAACAAGAAACAATAATAATACTCGCTCGGCACATGGTGACGCTTGCCTAAACAAGAAACAACCACTTATATATTTTTCAAGCTGTTTCATTCAGATTAGATGAAATAATGTGAACGGCGTTTTAATCGAACTGATTAATACCATTTCACACTGTTGCTGTAACTTGAGCGCTTGTCATATTTAAGAGCATCAGTAAGTGTCGCTGCATTACACCGGAAAGAGAAATTATAAGATGTATATGGTGTAATAACAACAGAGCAGGACATGCTGAAGCAATGCAGGTCACGCGCTAAAGAAGCTGTCGTCATACTAAGTTTCTTATAATCGAAATCATAACCCGATGTAAAAGAAATATTCCAACCATCAGAGAGGCGTATATTTCCAGAGAAATTAAGATTCTGGGTAAATTTATATGGATAACGCATTGTTTCAGTATTGAAACTGCCACTGGTATTCTCTCGCATTGTAATACCATAACTAAACGTCAGACTCCAAGGCATAGAAAATTTCAGATAGCCATCATCATCGGTTTCTGCCATACCGGCATCTTTTTTAGACGCATCCTTCTTGCCCTTTTCAAGGACAGGATCAATATTGCTCTCTACCCCAGTATCATTTCCTTCAGAAGAATCTCCATCCTTTAAGTTCTTATCCTCACGTGTAAATAGTTTTTTCAATTTGTCCGGAGTCAATGTGTATGAGAGATTCTGCGACATACCCTGAAACCGTCCAAAGCGTCCTTTGCTGTATTCCGTACGTGTACCTACATAAGGTTTTCCATTATTATCAAGTTCATAGGCGTAAGTAGCGAAGACCGCATTCATTGAAAAAGTATAATTCTTCCACCATTTTAGTCGTATATTCATTGAGAGATCGCTCCAAGGACGCGTCTCAGCTGCCATATTGTACGACATACTCGCTCCAAGCTGATCGATGATACTAATCTTCCTGATACCCGTAGAATCCTTATCAGAGCGTATTTTCATCTCTATATTATTGTCTACGCTGAAATTGATACTACCAGTCTTGCCCTTACCTGGAACGCCAAAGAGACTATTTCCGTAGGGAGAATATTCCACCACACTTTCTTTCCCATTAGCATCTTGCTTTATATATGAAGTATAATACCCATAACGTGATGCGCCAAAGTCAGGAGCATAGGTGAAAGACACTGAAGGGCTAATGGTATGACGAATAGCTACAATTTTATCACCAAATATCTTACGGTTAGGAACAAACATACCATAAACTTTCGTATTCATTGATATGGAAGAATTCCAATTATAGACATTGTACAATCCATAGATGGTATCTTGCACCTCACTTTGAGTGGTTCCATTCCATGACCTGTTTATCTTATTGGTATACATCCTATCCGTAATGTTGACTGAAGGTGTAACATTCAGATATTTCAATAAGGTAAAAGAACCACTTATAGGAATATTGTGCTGCATACCATTACGCCAATCTCTAATAAGGTTGGATTTCATCAGTTTATCTTCCTTTGTAGATATAGAGTTAGATATGTGACCAGTATAACTCATGGCTATTTTCTCATACCAACGCTCATTACCTACCATATGCTTACGACGAAATGGATAAAAGCGTGAAATAGAAACGTTAAGATCCGGCATTGTCAGTGCAATAGTAGAGTCTCGCATATTCTGCGCCACATTGGCTGTGGCACTTAAATTCATACCTATACTGGAAAAGTTTGTACTCCAGGAAACGGATGATGTTCGTGTAGACTGTGTTCTTGCAGTTGGATTATATAGAGAACCAAGATTGCTGTTCTCATAACTGGTGGACGCAAAGTTGACACTAGCCGAGAGTGAACTGTAAGGATTGGCTTTACTATCCTGACGATGTGACCACTGTAATTTAAAACTCGTAGTCTTAGCATAATCAGGAAAGCCTTCTTCACCTGTTCTTGTATCAAGATAAGAAAAATAGAACTGTCCGGAATATTTGTATCTTAAATTGTAATTTGAAGCGGCAGAAATGCCCCACGAACCTTTGGTATAGATTTCTCCTAATAATTTAAGATCTATATTGTCGCTTATTGCAAAGTAATATCCGCCATCGCGCAAATAGAAGCCTCGGTCAGTCTCATCACCATATGTCGGCATTATGAAGCCGCTGGAATAACTCTTTGTAAAAGGGAAGAATCCATACGGTATGGCAAAAGGCAATGGGACATTCTGAACCACAAGATATGCCGGACCAAAAACGACATCCTTTCCCGGACGCATCTTACCACGAGTCAGTGCAAGATAGAAATCCGGGTCTGAATCATCACAAGTGGTATATCTGGCATGCTTAAAATAAAAGTTTCCTGTGCTGTCACGCTTGGAACGTTCAGACACAAGAAATCCATCTTGCTGCGCAGTATACGCATTTTGGATAAGGCCTTTCTTCGTCTTGAAGTTGAATGCCATTGTATCTGTCTCATACTTGTCCGCACCCATCAGAAAGACAGGCAGACCAAACTGTTGCTTTGTAGTAGTATCCAATGCGCCTGTAGCATGGACAAGGCTGCTGTCTATCTGTATATTAATTCTCTCAGCCGTAAGATCCATGTCCTCATATTTTACATTGGCATCACCGAAGAGATAAGTCTTCTTTGTTCCTCCAAAATATATGAGAGAGTCTTTCGATGTATAATTCACAGGGGCATCAATACCATTCTTTTTTCTTCTATTGGCAGAATCTGCACTGATGGAGTCGTCAATGACTTTGTTGCGTGCCAAAATAGCAAGATGCAGTGAGTCAAGCGTATCGGATTCCAATGTATCCGTAACACTCGAATCTGCCATTACCGAATCAGAGAAAAGCTTGTCACTTCTGTTGGTATCTCCGACTTCACGATCATGGGTGGGAATAATGTTCTCACTCTGCCTCGTTACCAGCATAACATTACTTGCCATAACAAACATTATGGCAACAAAAAGCAATATAATTGTGGTATTTCTACGCATTTCGGCTGCAAAGGTAACAAGAAAAAATGATATGACCAAGAAAATATCAAAGCAATGTTATACCCATAATACCAACAACAATGTCGTTTGAAAGACAACGAAGTTTGAATTGCTTTACCCTTTTGTTCCGGTCAAGTGGCATTGTAAGCATTTGGGCGGCACCACCCTTCAATTCCCTGCCATAGACTTCCGTTTCCGGTATTCCTGTCAACTTGCCAAGTTCGCAAGACACATTACCTGTAGAAAGGCTTATACGAAGAGGCTTTGGCGATGTCGTAGAAAAAGCCTTTCCATCAACATAATAATCCTGTTCTATGGGACAATAGTTATATGGAGGATAAATACACAGGGTATCTTGTGTTCCATCGACATATTCAGCAATAATGAGAGCATTATTTATATGCACCTGCATATGGTTAGTACTACCGGCAAGGAGTATTGCAGCAGCCTTTGCCTTTGGAGCCTTCTTAACCGGTATGACAACAGAGTCTGGATAATTATCCCACAATGAGGCAAATACTATATTCTTACCATGTTGAGGGGTCTCAAATTTGATACCTTCCACAGTAAACATATCATCCTTTGCCATAGAACGGAATACAGAGTCGTCTATATTCACAGAGAACAGAGGGTGACACCACTCCCCTATCCCCTGAACAGGAATTTCAAGAGAAGTAGATTGGGGACGGGGTGAAATATATTTATTACGGAATATATCTGTAACATTAGCATTGAACATACCCTCTTTACCCATTTTGACAACATGCTGACTATCAGAATGCATAACCTTATTACTGTTTATTATAGCAGTAAAAGCATCTACATCTCCTTTTTCATGCAATGCAACATCTGCATGTTTGTCAGCATTTGGGCATACAAATGAAATTTCCTGACAAACATCAGTGTTACCACAATAATCCTTAAAGTTGCCATGTTCTTCATTTATGCGGACTACCAATTGCAAAGGATTGCTAAAATGCTGTTCCAGTTGCAGGAAACCTTTCTGACCTACCCTCCTGTATTTATAAGACAAGTAAGGCGTATGAACTTCCACACTATCCCATGTTAGCGGAAAACCTGGACGGATAATACATTTCCCATCAAGAGCCTGTGGCAAGATACCAAACAGTCCTTGTACTATGGCACGGGAAGATATGCCAATATTGTCGCCGAAATCACGGTAAGACTCTCCTCGCGCAACATCATAGTAACTAATTTGCCCAAAATTACCAGGGGAAACACCCAGATACATCTGATCCATCACATTGGCACGCAGCAAGCCAAAGCCATTATCTGCCCGCCCAGCCAAGAACAAAGCCAATGCTGTATGCATTATTTCTGCTGAAGCGACATTGTTAATAGACCAAGAATAAGGCATCCAATCGGACGTAGAGATAATTCTGCCTGCCGGAACATCACTACCTGCCACTTCAACAGAAATATGCGGTATATACTTGTTTACATATTCTGTACAAGAATACATCTGTTGGGATGTTCCAACTTCACAGTCAATCGGGGTATAAATGCTCCATAGGGCGGCATCATCATGCACACGTTTCAGTCCCATCACATCTTTATATTCCGCCCAATGTCCATCGTAGTAAGAAGAAAGACCGTTTCTATATCTCTTTGTATTCCCAGCATTTACCCATAAATTATCATCCATTGCCTTAAGTATTTCAGCGGCTTCTGTCTGATAAGGTTCAGGGTCTTCACCAATAAACTGCGCTATCTTGGCAGCAAGTTTGTTACCATAATAGTTGTAAGCAGTAGAATGAGTGACTTCTCCACCATTATAATACAGAGCATCACTCGCCCAAATACAGCAGTACGCATCGTAAAGATGATTGTTATCCTTGTCAAAGTTACGTTTCTCCCATGCCAAATGCGATGTAAGCAAAGGCCACATCTTCCTCATATATGCAGTATCAGCATCATATTGGAAATGCCGAAGCAATTCATCCACATAATTCAAATTCATGTCATAGTGGTGCATTTGGTTATTCTTATTTGGATTACGACATATATATCCGTTGCTATACATCTGCGTTCCCCATTTTTTTTCTGCACGTGCCAGATTCATTGCTGTATCTTGTGTAGGTGACTCTATGACCGGAAGAACGTCTGTAACCTGAGATTTGGCATAAGCATTGAAATGACTCACAGCACGCTCGTTCCATCCCAACACATCACCAAGATAACCAGCACGCCAACCAGCCAGCGGCATACGCCAGCCAATTGCACCATGTAACCATGTTTCTCCGTCCCATACACCATCAGCTGCAAGTGTAAGAGCTGCTCCCAAGGTGTTAATATAAGGATCAGGAGTCACAAAACGGATTCGCGAAGCCAAATTTTCAAAACATTGCCGTGCCTTATTATATGTGTTTACGACATCCCGGAAGTTAACAGAGTCATCAGAAACGAATGATAAAGAGTGCCCGACATTAGCGGTTGCTGCATATTTTGTAACAACATACATAGACGACGAGAATCGTGATTCCTGTATCATTAATCCATCATCCGTCGGTGACGGCTCAAATGAACCGGCTTTGTCTGCCCCAATATCGCCATTACGACGTAGTTTCGGATTGGCAATGTTACACATTAATGATTTTATGCTAACATGTTCTTTTTCAAAACCTTTTGCTGTAAATTTCCAATACCCGCCTTCCTGTACAGGCATCATAACACATTCAACGGATAGTTCTGCTCTTTCCCCCCATTTTTTGTCTCTTAGAACATAACTGCGACGCCCCTTTCCATAACGTGCCTCACAGTATTCCACATTATCCAACTGTACACCATTAACGACAAACCGTACATTACGATAATTCTTGTTTTTATATAAAGCGAATATCGGTTTATCCGATGTTTCTATACGATAATCTGTATTTGAACCATACAGTGCACGGGTGTAACGATTTTTCCCATTCACGCAAACGAAGTCTTCCCCATCTGGATAATATTGATATTGGCGTGGCACCATGCCTGATGGAAGATTATTCGTAAAAGATTCTATGTAGTCTCCTGTTTTCGTCGTTTGTGCATCACTACATAATACCACAAGAAACAGAGGCAATAGGATTAGTTTTCTCATATATAGTCGTTAGTTAGTTTATTTGTTCTTTATTAGTCAGTTTATTTATTCTTTATATCTCTCACCCCATAACCGCAACATATTCTGATATTGTTTTTCTTCCGACGGTGAATGCTGGGCATGCCACAGGCGAGTATCTTGTAACGTATCCGGCAAATATTGCTGGGGGACGAAATTGCAGGGATAGTCATGTGGATATTGGTAACCATCATGGTATCCCAGGTTCCGCATCAAATTGGTAGGGGCATTACGCAAATGCAATGGTACAGGTTGATTACCTGTTGCCTGTACAAGTTTCATTGCCGCATTAATACCATTGTATGCCGAATTACTTTTGGGCGATGTCGCAAGATACACACACGCCTCAGCCAAAGCGATGCGGCCTTCCGGCCATCCTATCTTCATAACAGTATCAAAAGCGGCATTTGCCATAAGGAGGGCATTGGGATTAGCCAGACCTATATCCTCAGACGCACTTATTACAAGGCGACGTGCAATGAACTGCGGATCCTCGCCCCCCTCTATCATTCGTGCCATCCAATATAGTGCAGCATCAGGATCACTGCCACGGATACTCTTTATTAAGGCTGATACAATATCATAGTGCATATCCCCTTGTTTATCATACGTCAAAGGAGGCTGCTGCAAACAATGTTCCACGAGACTGTCGGTTATCTCTATATCTTCCGTAGATGCTGACTCCACGACAAGTTGAAGTATATTAAGTAGTTTACGTGCGTCTCCACCACTGTACCTCATCAATGCTGCCGTTTCCGTCAAGTTTACATTCATTTTTGCCAACTCAGAATCTCCAGTAATGGCACGGTGTAAAAGTTCTTCCAGATCCTCTATCTCCAGAGACTTCAATATATACAGCTGACAACGGGAAAGTAATGGACGAATAACCTCGAAAGACGGGTTCTCCGTTGTTGCACCAATAAGGGTGATGATACCACGTTCTACCGCACCAAGGAGAGAATCCTGCTGTGATTTGGAGAATCGGTGTATCTCATCTATAAACAGAATAGGTGAAGATGTTGAAAAGAAGCGATTGTTTTTAGCCTTTTCAATTACTTCCCGTACATCCTTCACTCCGCTTGTTACTGCAGAGAGTGTATAAAATGGAGTCTGCAAACGATTGGCAATAATCTGTGCCAACGTAGTTTTTCCGACCCCTGGCGGCCCCCACAATATGAATGAGGAGATATGACCTGAGTCTATCATCCTTCGCAACACAGCGCCTTCACCGACGAGGTGCTTTTGTCCGATATATTCATCCAACGTCTTAGGACGCAATCTTTCTGCTAATGGTGGCATAATTATAGGGTCTATGTTGATTTGAGTGGGTATCGAAAATGCTCTCCACCGTTGATATAG
>CAZPNC010000055.1:0-14996 GCA_964587945.1 uncultured Prevotella sp.
ATCAGGGACAGTCAATAGTGAAGGAGTTTAACGTGTCCGCTTTCGGACTTGACAGTGGTACCGGCATGACCGTGACAACTGACGGTTCTTTTCTTGTTTCACTTGACAAGACAAACTACAGCAACAGTATTGTGATAGCAGGTGAAGGCAACAACATCATCACCTCTATATATGTAAAGGTGAATCTCAATTCTGCCGGAACACAGACGGGGACACTTACCGCTACGGCCGGTGCGCAGAAATCGTCCGTCAGTCTTTCCGCCACAGCCATCAGTCTTTCCGGTGGCACGGAAGCCTCTGCCGTATGGCCATTGGCATCATCCGCCGCACCGGAGGCAAGCGAACTCCTTACAGTCAGTGACCAGTCGCTCGCAGATTTGAAAGTACAGCAGTACGGAACCATAGGAACCGGTGATGAAGCACGCCCCATGCAGTTGCTCACCACGTCCACAGGCAAGTGGGGAGTCTCTGAGATTGACGAAGTGTCCACACGCTATGCCGAGTTTAAGGTAACCTGTCCGTCAGACTATAAATATGCTGTTGATAAAATATCATATTACATTTCCGGCCGTGGAGGGTCTGCGGTCAGTTACCATGCCTATTACAGCACCGACAAAGACTTCTCCAATCCAACGCTGATTGATGAGAAAGTGAATATAGCGAAGGATGCTCCTACACTCATAGAGTATTCTCTTGCCGCAGAACTGGATGAAGGACAGTCTGTCTATGTGCGTCTTTACCCTTGGTACAATGGTCAGAGTGCGGAGGCAAGCGGCAAATACCTCTGCGTGTCGGACATGACAATACACGGAACTGCCAGCAAGGCCGGAGGGCAAACCGTGAACTATAATGGCCCAATAGCATATACCCTTATTGATTCCGACCCTGTTTTTACACCGGAAGCAATGACTGTAGGCTTTGCAGGCAAGACTGTTTCCTACGGCTCTTTGCTGACTGTCAGCGAAAATGGCGGTGCAGTATGGAGCGGTGCAACAGACAATGGCAAGGTGCAGACAAAGATATACAACGGTTCCGGAGCCTCTTTGCCATCATCTGCCGTTGAGGGTAATACCATAACCTTTACGCTTACCCCCGAAGACGGTGTCGTTTTCCTTCCTTCAAAGGTTTCATTCCAGGCTGCACGCTATGGCACTGACGGCGGCAACGTAACCGCTTCTATCAGCGGCACAGGTTCTGCTGTTATCTGTGAAAACATGGGAGTAAACCGCTCAGGCAAATCTCTTGAACTGAAAACCATATCCGCTGCCATTGAAGGTGTATCCGCAGATGCTGCCAATCCGCTGAAACTTGCTATATCAGTTGTTGGCATTGGCAATACAAAAACATTTGGTTTGAATGACATTGTTATTGAAGGCACATTGCAAGGTACCATACAACAGACTACGAAATACACTCTTGCCACCAGTGTCTCGCCTGCAGAAGCCGGCACGGTGAGTCTTGAGCCTGAGATGACTGCATACAAAGAAGGCACGGAAGTGACCCTCTCTGCCCAGCGTAACTTCGGTTACAAGTTCAAGGAGTGGCAGATTGGCGACAAGAGTGTATCAACATCATCCGACTATACCGTAACGATGGATGCCGACAAGAAGGTCACAGCCATCTTTGAAGCAATACCTGTATATGCAGTAAGCGCCTCATGCAACAACGATGCGGAAATTCCTGTCGGCACAGTCTCTATGTCTCCTAATGACAATGATGGAAAATACGAGGCTGGAACACAACTTACCGTTACTGCCAATGAGTCAAGAATATTGAAGTTCATGCAGTGGACTGACGGATACGAGAATGCCGGTACCACCGCTGCACGCACCCTTACGGTGAACTCCGATATGCAACTCACTGCCAATTATGAGGTACAGGACTTCGTGGCAGTGTTCGATGCGTCCGCTACACAGGCTTATGCTTACAACACAACAAGCAACTATCCTTTTCCTGCTGACATCACATGGGATGCCGAACGCAGTGCTACGGCATCGGTAGTACGTGTAAGTGACGGCTCGCTTGCCTATACACAGTCCACAGGCACACCCGTAGTGCGCAACCGTGAGGGCGTGGTCATGGCTGGAATCAACGGACTTTACCAGAATGGTTACGACACCCGTGACATCGCCTGGCAGTATCAGTTCTCCACAAAAGGCTTCACCGCAGCTTCATTCAGTGGTGATATGGCTGCAAAGAATGCCGCAACGAAATCATACAAGGCACAGTATTCCCTTGATGGGGCAGCATTTACAGACATAACCGGTGCCACTTGGGATATGACTGCCAATATAATGAAACCGGTTTCGTTCGATTTGCCCGCTGAAGCCCTTGGTCAGCCACTGGTTTATGTGCGCATAACCGGCATGGGGGACGAACTGTTATCCTCTACTTACGAGTTCACCGAAACGTTTGACAACCTGAAATACACTGCGCATTCAGAGTCTGGAGTAGGTAATGTCTATATACTCGGCACGGCAAAGGTCGTTGCAGACGATGTGGCACCGAAAGTTTCTGCCACTCTTCCCGTAAACAATGCAATGGGAGTCAGTGCTTCCGGCAGCATAACAATATCCTTTGACGAGCGGATTCAGGCAGGCAACGTAAACGGAATAGCAATGCTTGGCGACAAAGTCCTTACCCCTACATGGAACACACGCAGCGTATCCTTTAACTATGTGGCACTCGATTATGGAGAAACATACACCTTTACTATGCCAGCCGGTTACGTACAGGACCGCTCCGACAATGCGGCGGAGGCTCTGACGCTGACCTTTACCGTAATGGAGAAGCAGAAACCGTCGGCACGTATCTTCGATGCCATTGTTGACAAAAGTCTCAATCTACAGCAGGGAGAAAGCATTGCCGCCACGGAGACGATGCCTAAGCAGTACCGTTACATACAAGACGCGATAGACGATGCACCGTCTGCCAATGCCAAGCCATACCTTATATATCTGAAGGAGGGCTATTATAATGACCCCAATACCACGTTCAATTCGAGTTACGGTACACGTTACACCACCAGTCAGACTGGTACAGGTGCGCCTACGGAACAGATTCCCGGCGGGAAAAGCACTTATGACGACTGCCGCCTCGTATATGTCAACAAACCGAACATACACATTATCGGTCAGGCTGCGGACAAGGTTACCATTGCCACAGACCGAATGGACGGTGGAAGTTCTGACCCTACACGCGTATGGTATCATGTCAATGCAGGAGCAACACTCGAAGTGCAGGACAATGCCACCGATTTCTTCATGCAGGGCGTGACGCTTGACAATGAGAACTGGACCATAAAGGCGATGGAAGGACCGCAGGCACTCTGCATGAACATTACTTCTGACCGTGCGGTATTTGACAATGTCAACGCACGTTCATACCAGGATACATACAAGAGCAACGGAACATACAATCGACAGTTCTTCAATAACTCTACTATTGAGGGCGGAGTAGACTTTATCTATGGCTCGGGCGATGTATGGTTCGAGAACTGTACGCTTAATATCAACCGCAAGACTGGCGGATATATCGTTGCCCCTAATCATCCGGGGGAGACACGATGGGGATATGTTTTCAACAACACCACAATAACCTCTACTTATACCACTAATCCGGAAGACTGCCAAGTGTATCTCGGACGTCCTTGGCATGACCGGCCGATGACCGTATTCCTTCATACAAAGATGGAGGTTAAGCCTTATGACGGTTACTGGTATCCCACAATGGGCGGCCTGCCTAAACTTTGGGCTGTATATGATATTGTCGACAAAAACGGTTATGCAATGTCAGAGAAATCCATTGAAGATTACTATTATAAGTCTGATGGCGAGACTATCACAGGCAAGGCCAAGAACTATCTCACCGCTGAAGAGGCTGCGCAGTACACTGTCCATAATGTTATGTCAGGTGACGGCACCAGTGCTGGCAGCGGTGTGTGGAACCCGATGGAGATTGTAGAGAAAACGTCTACACCGGTTCTCTCACAGGATGACGGCGTCGTTACGTGGCAGTCTGATGAATATGCCATCTGCTATGTAGTGACAGTCAATGGGAAAGTTGCCGCCTTTACCACGGAAACACAGTATAATGCCGGTGCAGGAGATAATGTCTCGGTGCAGTCCGTGAACGAATATGGTGCCCTTTCCGCCATGTCTGACGCTTTGGACATTCCTACCGGGGTTGCCGAACTCAATGCCGAAGAATTGGAACAGGCAGCGAGGAGCATATACAATATCCTCGGTCAGCCTGTTAAAACACCCAAGCAGGGTATCTATATCATCAACAAGAAGACGGTAGCGGTGAAATGATGTAGAGGTGTGGGCTATAAATTCCAACCTTAGGAGAATACAAAAGATATATTTGTAGCCACAGATTGAGCGGATTTTCCTCGTTTACACCACAGTTTGGAAGAATAATCAAACACCCACCGCTATATGTAAAGCGTAGTAAGTGCGGTAGAGTAATAGGTAGGGCGTTAGCCCTACCTATTGTGTTTCCATCCAAATGAGTGCCTATTGTGCTTTGCTGTTATGTAATCGCTATCCTTTTACATTGTAAAAGGGCACAGATTGCACTGTAAAAGGATAGAGATTACACTGTAAAAGGATAGTGATTGTAACGCCTTTTGTAAGTTCTTGCAGATTAGTGATATACAGCCTGCTTTGCGTGTCGGTTCTTTCTCTTTCTCCAAGTCAGTATGGCTACGGAAAAAAGAATGAGCAATCCGCCGGTTACAGTGGCTGCTCCGCATTCCTCGCCGAGCAAGATGACACCGATAACCATGGCGGTAAGCGGTTCAAAGGCACCGAGAATGGCTACAACAGTGGTGTCAACGATGCGCAGGGCCATGGTGACACAGATGTTACTGAAGGCCGTTGGCAACAGACCTAACAACAGAAGGTTCGTCAATGACGGGGTGTCTCTGATATGGTCAATGCCGCCTTCAAAGAACAGAGTGTAGAGGGCGACATACAGAAAAGCATTGGAAAAGACGTAGAAGGTAAGTTTCAATGTCGGCATCTTGTGTATCTTCAGTCGCGGCAGCATCACCAGATATGCTCCATAACCTATGCCTGAACAAAGGCCGAGGAACACTCCAAATGCCGAAAAGCGCGCATCGTCGGAGAAAAAGCCCGAAAGCAGCATCACGCCAAGTGTGGCAAGGAAGATGGCAATGCCATTTTTCAACGATAACCGCTCACCGAGGAAGAGGAGACCGATGACGGTACACCAGATGGGATTGGTGTATATGAGTGATGTCGCTACACCGGAAGATATATAACTATAACTGATAAACAGTGTGGCGGCACAGATTATATAGAGAAGGGATAGTATGGAGATGCGCCAAAAGTCACCCCATGTTATCCGTAGTGATACTTGGCGGTAGAGCAGAAATGCCAGCATGAAAACGGCACCGAATAGAAAACGGTATAGGATGATGCTGGAGTAGCCCATACCGGCGGCTTTGACAGGAATGGTGAATAGCGGTATCAGTCCGAAAGATGCACCGGAAATGATTGCAAGGACAAAGCCCTTGCCTTGTCCTCCCGATGGTAGGGAGTTGTTTTTGTTGTCCATTCTTGGTTCGCAGTTTGTGCTATAGCCGTTTATTGTGTGGCTTGCTTGTTTAATGGAATGACGTCTATCTTGGGTGGTGCAACCTGTAGCATTCTGTTGTTATTGGCGTTCCTTATCATGGTAGAAAGCTCTATTATTTGTGGCGCGGATACTTTTTTTGCCGGTATAGGGCTTTTCACCTTATTGTTTTCTTTTGAGGCCAGTTGTCTGTGAGGCGTTTTCCTTGGAGCGACCCTCTCTCTATGATGTGCTTTCACTTCGCTTCTGGATTCGTGTTCGGCAGTTTTGGTGTCTTGGTATGTTTCCTCTGGTGTGCTGTCAGCTACAGAATGTTTGCCGGTTGTGATGTGAGGACTGTTTGTCGCTATGACAAGTTGCTTGATAATGTAGTTCTGTGATGCCATGTCTCCCAGTTTTCCAGAGTGATTTGAGAAGAAAAGTCTAAGTCTGCTGGTATATATCCGTATCGATGTGTTATCATTCGCAGACTTGAAATATGAGATGTTGTCCAAGGCTTCCTGGCATAGTGCGGCGGCAGACTGTATGTCGTCATTGTCCAGCATCTGTTCAAGGTCCCGTGTCATTACCTGTGCCATCTCCGCAATGCTTGCAGAGTCCGGTCGCTCAAGGAGGGTGCTGTCCTGATCCGTACCCTGTGGGGTCTTGCCTGCACAAGCTGAAAGCAGCAGGAGAAGCATAAGGCCGAAAGTGTAATGTTTCATTTTTATGGTCGTTTGGTTATTTTCCCGTTAAGTCGTTTGGTAGTTTTGCCGTTATCATCATGTAAAAAAGGTATGACAGTACTGCCGGCTGTCCAAACAATGGTAATCTTTTGCAAAGTTAACAAAAAAAGAGGAATAACTTGGTGGAATGGAATTTTTTTTTTAATTTTGCCGGTAAAATGGTCAGATTAGTACGATATACCGCTGCAGCAACAATGCAGTGGGATGACTTTGTGAGGGCTTCGCGAAATGGAACCTTCCTCTTTTTGCGTGCTTATATGGACTATCATCGCGACAGATTCGCCGACCATTCGTTGCTGTACTATGATGAAAAGGGACGGCTATTGGCTGTTATGGCGTGCAATGAGGCCGACACAACGCTGTTCAGTCATCAAGGACTGACGTATGGTGGCCTTGTCTTGGCTCCAAAGGTACATGCGGATGAGGTCAGACAGTTATTTGATGCCACCTTGGAGTATCTACGCGGGCATGGCTTCACGGAGTGGATATACAAGCAGATACCTGTTGTTTACCACAATGTTCCGTCAGAGGAGGAAGACTATTTCCTTTGGAGGAATGGGGCAGAACTGCTTGGATGCAACCTGAGCAGCACTGTGGACTATGGCAGTGAGCCATATCTGCAGGCGGAATACTGCAGGCGTAATGCTGTGACACGGCTTGCAAGGCAGGGGGTGAGGCTTGATATTGCTGCGGTTTTAGATGACTTCTGGCCGTTGCTTGAGGCTAATTTGCAGGAAAGATACGGTGCGAAGCCTGTTCATACGCTTGATGAAATGCAGCGGTTACAACGGTCGTTCCCTGATAATATAAAGTGTTGTACGGCTGTAGATGACAATGGCGCCATCCTTGCAGGAGTAGTTGTGTATGAGACAGGGCGTGTGGTCCATGTCCAATATAGTTCTGCCACGGAACATGGAAGGCGCACCGGCGCGCAGGATTTCCTCTATCTCTCGCTTGTCAACCACTACAAAGAGTTGCCGGAGGTACGCTTTTTCGACTTGGGTACGAACAACGAGGATGGCGGAAAAGTGCTTAATACATCGCTGAACAGATACAAGGAAGGCTTTGGAGCAAGGGGAGTGGTGTATAGAAAGTTTAGAATAAGAATATAAATGCGATTATGGACTATAAGTAGTGAGTTGATAGCTTGAACAATATTGAAGCCTTTTCTCTTCATGACTTATAATCCGCAATTTAAAACCTTGTCTTCTTGTAGTCCTTGTAGTTTCTGATATAGTCTGACTCGTCGTAGTAATCTGAGGCCATCACCATACATACCGCACCGGAAGAGAAGTCTTCTAACGTGCGCCATACGCCGGGATAGATCAGCAGGCCTTCCCAAGGATGGTTGAGAAGGAACGTCTTTTTCTCGCGACCATTGTCAAGTGTGACGGAAAAAGAACCGCTGGTGGCAATCAGGAACTCATGTATCTCCTTATGGGCATGGCCGCCTCGCCGTCCTCCGCCAGGTACATCATACGTCCAATAGATGCGTTTTACCTCAAAAGGGATGTCTTTGCACTGTTCGCAAACGGTGAGATTGCCGCGTGGATCGGTGATTTTCGGCAATTGGATGATTTCTCCTAAAATGGCATTCATGATATACTTGATATGGTATTTTTGATAGATATAAGTGCGTTGCAAAGGTAATAATAATTTCGTAAACGACAAAGAAAACATAATAAAAGAAATGGCAGACAATAAATATAATGTAGTATTGAAAGCAACAAGTTTCTTCGGAGGGGTACAAGGACTCAATATTCTCCTTAATATCGTTCGTACCAAGATTGTGGCATTGCTGCTTGGTCCTGAAGGAGTGGGCCTTAATGCCATATATAATGAGACACGGGAAACGCTGCATGGTACCACTAACCTCGGACTTGATGTCAGTGGAGTGCGTGGTGTCTCCAGAGCTTACGAGGAAATGCTCAGTGCCAGCGGTGAAGAAGAACGGTTGGCGTTGCGTGAAAAGATTTCAGATGAAGTAAGGGTGCTGCGCTCATGGGTGTTGTTGCTGGCATTGTTCGGTACATTCTTGTGCATGGTGTGTGCCGCACCGTTGTCTCTTTTCACTTTCGGTGACTATAATCATACTTGGGGTTATGTTATCCTGTCACCGGCAGTTGGTTTCAGTACCGTCACATGTGGCGAACTTGCAGTGCTGAAAGGATTGCGACGGTTGAAATGGATAGCAACGGTGTCATTGTTGAATGTAATAGCCGGTCTTATTGTCACTATACCTATATATTATGTTTGGGGCATAGACGGTGTGCTGGCGGCACTGGTCGCACTGTTCTTTGTGTGTATGCTGTTGGCTTGTTACTATAGCAACAAGGCGGAAAGGTTCAGTGTCATATTCACAAAAAGAGAACTGCGCAAAGGTAGCAAGATGCTGACTGTTGGCTTCAACTTCGTGGTTTGTAGTATAATAGGTCATCTTTCCTTGCTTGGTATACAGGCTTATCTCAATAATGTGGCATCACTTGGCATGGTAGGACTGTATAATTCCGGCTATGCTCTGACCATGACGTATGCCGGTATGGTCTTTGCTGCCATGGAGTCAGACTATTTTCCCCGTCTTAGTGGCGTGATAACGGATGTCGTGGAACGTGCCGATACGGTTCTGAAACAACAGGATGTGGCGGTGATGCTGATCACTCCGCTGCTCGCCGGTATGATAGTGGCGCTGCCGTTGCTTGCCCCTTTGCTGTTGACAGGACAGTTTGATGCTATAATTCCAATGACACAGATTACCACTGTCGGTCTGTTGTTCCGGGCAGTGTATCTGCCTAATGCCTATATGTCGTTGGCAGCAGGCGACAACAAGACCTTTCTGTTCATCAATACCGTTGGTGCCGTTGATATATTACTGGTGCTTGTGGGGTACCATTACTATGGTCTGACAGGCATGGGGGTGGCACTTACTGTGCAAAACGGCATTGATATGGTATTGGTTATGTGTATTTCCAAATGGAAATACGGTGTAAATTTCACATGGTCGAGAATGTTTTCTCTGTGTGTCTACGCTGCTTTGCTGTTCCTTACATATACTTTTTGCTGTATGCTTGAGGGCTGGCAATATTGGGTTACCGGCATGGTGCTGACGGCGTTGACGGCAGTTTATTCTTATAGCAGATACAAGAGATCATGAGACAGAAACGCATAATGATTCTCGGTGGAAACAGTGTGCAGGCTGAGGCCACTCTGACAGCGAGACGGTTGGGATACTATACTGTAAGTGCAGACCTGCATCCGGACAATCCTGGGCATGCAATAGCGGATGAATATTGTCCGGTTGATATTGTGGATAAGGCCGCAGTGCTGGCCGAGGCGCGCCGTCTGGCGATAGATGGTGTAGTACCTTACACATCAGATGTGCTTGCACCGGTGGCCGCTCACGTTGCGGAACGTATGGCATTGCCGGGTAATCCCGCAGATACAGTGGATATAATGACCCACAAAAACCGTTTCCGCAAGTTCCTGATAAAGCACGGTTTCCCCGCACCTCAAGGTAACTCTTTTAATGATATTGAGGAAGCGATAGCATTTTCACGTTCACTTGGCCATGCAGCCATGATGAAACCTGTTGATTCGGCAGGCAGTAAAGGGGTGTTCAAGGTGAACGGTGAGGCTGATATACGGTTGCATTGGGATGAATCCATCGGTTATTCTGCAGAGCGAACTGTTATCATTGAGGAATTTATCGAGCGCAAAGGATTGCAGCAGGATGGCGACATATTTGTGATAGACGGACATATAGCCTTTTGGGGAGTGGGTGACCAGCATAAGGATTTCATCGCACCATACGTGCCTGCGATGCTCTCTTTTCCGTCAACCGTGTCTGAAAAGTACCGCAAAAGGGCGCAGGCCATGGTGCAGGAGATACTCACCGAAATAGGATATAGACAGGGACCATGCAACGTAGAGTATGTTGTTGACAGCAAAGGGGAGGTGTATATCATGGAAATAGGGCCGCGAAACGGTGGCAACCTCATACCCTTCGCCTTGCAGGAGTGTACGGGTGTAGACCTTACAGAGTTGACTTTGCGTCAGGCTGTAGGTGAGAAAGTGGAGGTGAAAGACTGGAAATATGATGGATGTTCACTCGCTGTGGTGCTTCATGCTATGCAGGACGGCCGGTTTCATGGTGTGACGGTAGCGGAGAAATATCACGATAATGTCCGTCGTCAATTCCTTTTCAAGAATGAAGGTGACACAATGGTACGTTTCCACAATGGTGGCGACACCGTTGGTACGATGACTTTCCACTTTGATAACCGTGAGGAGATGGAGAGATTTATAGCAGACAGCGAGGCTATAATAATCAGATAGCAGTTGTCTTGTCCATTGTTTTCAATGGGTCTCCGGTGTCATCATTGTCCATTCTGCCAATGATTGTGCGTAGAAAGAAGTACAATTCCTCTTGTAGTTTGAATAGAAGCCATGACGATGTGAATGGGATATATCCGAATTTACGCTGCAGGCGCTGGTTGACAAGGTTGAAATCCATGCGTCGTAATGCCTGTTTTATCAATCCGGTAGCCTGTGCCCTTAATGCCTTGTCCATGAATTTACGTTCTTTGTAGTATCGCATATAGGCACTGACTACATTCTCCCAACAGAAAGTCTCGTATGCTTGGCGCAGTTCACGCTTTGTGTCCTTTCTGCAAAGTTTTTCTGCCAGTGACCTTTGTGCATTGAGACGCGAGTATTGTCCGATGCCGATAGAATGGCAAACGGACTGTTCTGTCATGCGATAATAATATGTCCCATTGGACATCATGACGCATTTTGCCGACAACAGCATCAGCCTGCCGGTGTTCTCATCCCCGAAATAACGACATGAATTATCGAAAGGGCACAGTTTCTGGAATGAAGTCCGGACACAAAAGTTTCCTGCCACCTGCCACGGCATACTAAGAAGGAAAGCCTCTTCCCCCGTTATCTTGAGGAATTCCCTTCTGTTTGCCGGCGCAAACATTGTCCCGTCAGGCCGTAATCGAATCTCTGGAATAAGTACACAGTCCACTTCCGGGTTCTCTGTAAAGCACTTTATGCACTCTTCCATGCAATCATTGCTTATCCAGTCATCATCATCCACAAACGTTATGAACTCTCCTCGCGCTGTTTCTATGGCGTAGTTACGTGCCATTTGCACGCCACTGTTCTTCGTAAAGCGGTGCAACCGTATGCGGTTGTCATTGTTTGCGTAGCGTTGGAGAATCTCAAAACTACGGTCTGTGGACGCATCGTCAACGCAGACTATCTCCATGTCGCATAGCGTCTGGGCAACAATGGAGTCCAGACACTGTTCAATGTACTGCTCTCTATTGTGAACCGTAATGGCAACTGTTACCTTTGGATGTGGCATATAGTAATCATTTGTTTGCGGAAACATTGCGGTAAATCCCCTCATATTGCATGGCTACTTTGTTATAGTCATAGTTGCGCAGCACATATTCGCGGCTTTCGCGCTTCTTCCTGTCTATATTCTCCGGATGAAGTATAAGGTCTTCCAATTTTGAGTAGACACTTGCATAGCATGGTTGTACGTTTATTATAGGACGACAGTCATTCTCTCCCATAAGTCCATAGTGCTCCGGTTCACCTCCTGTGAATGTAATGATACCCTTGGAGAGAGCCAACAGTGCGTTCATTCCAGGTCCGTATGAGTACAACTGGTCAAGCATTACATCTGAAGAGTCCATCATGTGCTGGTATTCCGCATAAGGAATGCCCTCTGCTATCTTCAGTTCCATGCGGTCAGGGTAACGCTTCTGCAAGTCCGTTGCAACCCGCAGCATTATGTCTGTGCCCTTGAATTCGGAGCGTGACTTGCTTATTCCTATGAATACCCGAAGTTTCTCGGATGGCGCAATGTCGTTTTCTTTTGGCAGTTTGAAGGGAAACGGGACAAGGTGCAGTTTCTCTTTCAGCAGTTTTCCGTTGCGTCCGCATTCTGATGTGATGCTGTAAGGCAGCCAATATTCGTAAGTTCCTGCTATGATGGCGTCACAGTCTTGTGCTATATGCCGGTTAAGCCGTTCCTTGGCTGTGCCCACCCAGTCATTGAATGTGGCCTTCGCATACGTCGTACACCGTTCTTCCGTACCGTTGTTGTAGTCAGAATAGCGCATGGGCTTGCGTATTTTGTTGATGGAAGAGAAATAATAATCATCGCCAACCACACTCAGCACAATACGGCCGTTATGTTTCCGTAGGTAATTATAGATGTGGAAAAGACGTTCCGCCTTCATTTCCATGAACATAGGGTTTATCAATTGCACTATGTCAAAACCCTGCATGTGCGGCAAGGCCTTTATGACGCGCCAAAGAAAGCCACGCTTTCCGTTTCGTGCCAGGTCTATATCACGTGGGAAGTCCTTCCAGAAATCACCGTTACTTGCTACCACTACATGGTGTCCGAGGCTTCTTAGCCCCTCTGCAAGCGTGCAGTGTACGCCACTGTATTCTCCCAATAGAAGTATATTCATTGTCTATTTCTTTCTTTTCTCATTCCACCGGCACACCAGTTCTACCATAGGCCAAGGCAGGACAATCTCTTTCGTGAGCCTGTATAGGTCAGCCTGACGGCATAGGATAGCGTAATACAGGTTCCTTCCATACTGGGAAAATGGGGAGGTCTGCATTGTTTCCGCTGCCATACGCAGTGCGCTGATATGTTGTTTCAATCCGTCTGCGGAGTTGCTTGCAGTCATAGAGATGCTGTTTCCGCTCCATACATAACAGTAAGTGCCGTGGGACGATGTCGCTATTTGAGGATTTTTTGCAAGCAGACGTGGCAGGGTATATACATCTTCAAATGCTTTTCCTTCAGGGAACCTGATACCGTCAAACAGCCAACGCCTGTAAATCTTGTTCCATGCGTAGGTGTGATTCCATGCTTTTGTCTGCAACCAGTACTGTCGTGCCGATTTGAATACCTTGTCATGCAGTGCCACCGCTATTCTGTCTCCGCCTATATGCTTCAAGGAATACTCAATCATGTCACAGTTCTCATGCCGCTTTAACCATTCTGTCAATGGCTTGTATGTGTCAGCCTCCAGCCAGTCGTCACTGTCGACAAAGGTGATATAGTCCCCTTTTGCAATGTCCAGCCCCTTGTTCCGCGCATCACTCAGTCCGCCGTTTGCCTTGTGCAGCACGGTAATGCGGTTGTCCTTCCTTGCCCAAGCGTCGCATATTGCCGGACAATCATCAGGTGAACCGTCATCCACCAATACCACTTCCATGTCGGCAACGCCCTGTTCCAAAACACTTTCAACGCATTTGTCGAGGGTGTCCTGAACTTTATATACGGGTATGATGACAGAGAGTATCATTTGTGTGAGGTTACATTCCGAGGAAATACAGTCTTGTGAAAAGGTTGAATGCCATGTGCTTTATCTCCCATCGCCAATGGAGAGGAAAGCGTCCTGTTGCTTTCAGCGAGCGGATTATCTCTTTTTGAAACGCCTTTTCGTGTTTCTGCCGTAGCAAAATGCGTAGTGCATCTATGGCAAGATAATCCATTTTGCGTTCCATGCAGCATTGCCGTTCTGCATCTTCGGCCGCAAAAGCGTCCAGACCAGTCATAATCTTCATCACGTCACGCAGTTTACGTTTCTGCATCTGCCTGTCATTGGTGGTCGTTATGCTCCCTTCCCTCAGCAGTCTTACATACATATCCATGTCAAGAGCGATGAAAGTGTGCGCCAGAGCGAATGCCCTTGTGGTAAAATCATCATCCTCATGATATACGGAAGGCATGAACCTCAAATGCTCCTCCTCCAGAAAAGCCCTACGGTAAAGGTTCGCCACTGCACAGGGGAAGATGTTCCTGCCGCGCATAAACTCCCTTGCCGGAGCATATACCTTATTATATATAGGAACATAGCGGCGGTATGGGGCAGTTCGTCCGGTCAAGTCTGTCTGCCGGGTGTTTATCCCTATTATGTCAATCCCGTCATCATTTATGGCCGATAAGAGTGATGTTGTGTCGCACTCACAGTCCAGACGGTCGTCTGCATCAACGAAACAGATGTATTTTCCCTGTGCCCTGTCCATGGCAATGTTGCGTGCCATGCTCGGTCCGAGGTTCTCTTGTTCTATTGATATCAATGCCGGATGTTCGCTGCGGCACTGTTCCAACACTTCTGTAGTAGCGTCCGTGGAACCGTCATTGACCACAATCACTTCGCGCCCATATCCTTGCAAGTCAAGCGTAAAGACGCTTTCAATACATGCCTTTACGTAAGGTGCGGCGTTGTAGGCCGGTATGATGAAGGTTATGAGGACTTCTTGCATGGGAGGATGGTGCAGAGATAACCGAGTTTGTATAATGAGAATATGGTGAGGTTAGGGCGCTTGCCAAGCAGGTTGTATCGCATTATCTTGTGGAACAAGCGGAACAACACTATGGCAAGCCGCTGCATGTGCCACCGTTGTAGTTTTATTGCTGCTTGGCCGACGTGTGAGTAAGGCATCATCAGATCCCCCAGGCGGTTCAATGTCTGCAGAGCCGTCTCCGCCTTTGCCAGATATATGGTATTGCTCTCCAGTCCTCTGTGCATCAAAGGGTTGTCGATGTGTCTCACTTTGATGCCTCTCTGCTGTAGCGTTATGCCGAAAAGGGCATCCTCGTAGCCGTATTCTTTACATTGTTCGTCG
>CAZPNC010000056.1:0-14847 GCA_964587945.1 uncultured Prevotella sp.
TCGCCGAGACAGTGCTTTATGTGCAGCAGTTCATAAAGCCATTGCAGCAGGATGCCACGATGATAGCCGAACTGGACTGCCTTCTTTCCTTTGCCAAGACAGCTGTGGCGCACCACTATGTGAGACCCGTGGTGGACGACTCTGCGGTAATAGACATCAAGCAGGGCAGGCATCCGGTGATAGAGACGAACCTGCCGGTGGGCGAAGAGTACATACCCAACGACGTGATGCTGGACTCGCAGTCGCAGCAGATAGTAATAGTTACAGGCCCTAACATGGCGGGTAAATCGGCACTGCTACGGCAGACGGCACTGATAGTGCTGTTGGCACAGATAGGTTGCTACATTCCGGCAGACAGCGCACGCATCGGTCTCGTTGACAAGATATTCACACGTGTGGGTGCCAGTGACAGTCTGTCAACGGGCGAATCAACCTTCATGGTGGAGATGACGGAGGCGGCGAACATCCTCAACAACGTGACCGACCGCTCACTGGTGCTCTTCGACGAACTGGGACGAGGCACGTCCACTTACGACGGCATCTCCATAGCATGGGCGATAGTGGAATACCTGCACGAACACAAGGGTTCGGCTGCACGCACACTCTTCGCGACACACTACCATGAGTTGAACGAGATGATGAGGAACTATCCGCGGATACGCAACTTCAACGTCTCCGTAAAGGAGGTTAACGGCAAGGTAATCTTCCTGCGCAAACTCATAGAGGGTGGCAGCGAACATTCTTTCGGCATACACGTGGCGCAGATTGCCGGCATGCCGCCGTCAATAGTGAAGCGTGCCGAAGACATACTGTCCGCCCTTGAGAGGGAGTCGGCACAGGTGGGAGAGGCAGGAAAGAAGGATGCACGCGAGGCTCTAAGCACCCTCAGCACGGCAAAGGACAACGGCCAACTGTCATTCTTCCAACTGGATGACCCCGTACTGGAGCAGGTGCGCGACGAGATTATGGGTCTCGATATAGACAATCTCACACCTATCGAGGCACTTAACAAACTGAACGAGATAAGAAAGATAGTAAAAGGGTAAAACGACAACTCTATACAAAGAAACAATAGAATAACAAAATGGAATATAACTTCAGAGACATTGAAAAGAAATGGTTTGCATACTGGAAACAGCAGCAGACCTATCACGTTACGGAGAACAAGGACAAAAAGAAGTTCTATGTTCTGAATATGTTCCCCTATCCATCAGGAGCGGGACTGCATGTAGGCCACCCTTTGGGCTACATTGCCAGCGATATATATGCACGCTATAAGCGTCTGCAGGGTTTCAACGTGCTTAACCCCATGGGCTATGATGCCTACGGACTGCCGGCGGAACAGTATGCCATACAGACAGGACAGCACCCGGAGGTTACCACCAACGCCAACATCACCCGGTACCGCGAGCAACTGGACAAAATAGGGTTCTCATTTGACTGGGACAGGGAGGTGCGTACATGCGACCCTGTATACTACAAATGGACACAGTGGGCGTTCCAGCAGATGTATGGTTCATATTTCTGTACCTCATGCCAGAAGGCAAAACCTGTATCCGGACTGATAGAGCATTTTGAAAAGAAGGGCACGGAAGGCATAAACGTTGCATGCTCCGAGGAACTGACGTTCACCGCCGATGAGTGGAACTCATGGGACGAGAAGAAACAGAGCGACACGCTGATGAACTACCGCATAGCCTTCATGGGCGAGACAATGGTGAACTGGTGTGCCGGACTGGGCACCGTGCTGGCCAACGATGAGGTTGTGGACGGCGTTAGCGTGCGTGGCGGCTTCCCCGTAGAACAGAAGAAGATGCGCCAATGGTGCTTGCGTGTCAGTGCTTATTCACAGCGGTTGCTCGACGGCCTCAACACTGTGCAATGGAGTGACTCCATAACAGAGACGCAGAAGAACTGGATAGGTCGCTCCGAAGGTACGGAAGTTAATATAAAGGTGGCTGACGAAGACGTGGAGTTCACTATCTTCACCACCCGCGCCGACACGATGTTCGGCGTAACGTTCTTCGTACTTGCACCGGAATCAGAACTCGTTGACCTCGTGACGACGGCAGACAAGCGCAAGGAAGTGGACGAATATGTGAAGTATGTAAAAGGACGTACCGAGCGCGAACGCATGATAGACCACACCGTTACGGGTATATTCTCTGGTGCATACGGCATAAATCCCATCACTGGGGACAAGTGTCCGATATATATTTCCGAGTATGTGCTGGCAGGTTACGGCACCGGCGCCATCATGGCGGTGCCTGCCCATGACTCACGCGACTATGCCTTTGCCAAGCATTTCGGCCTGCCCATCATCCCGCTCATTGAGGGGGCTGACGTTACGGAAGAGAGTTACGATGCAAAAGAGGGCATCGTGATGAACTCGCCGATGGAGGGCAAGACAGCCTACAAGGGTTTCTCGCTCAACGGCATGACAATAAAGGAGGCCATTGCCGCCACAAAGACATTCGTAAAGGAACAGGGACTCGGCCGCGTGAAGGTGAACTACCGTCTGCGTGACGCCATATTCTCACGCCAGCGTTACTGGGGTGAGCCGTTCCCGGTATATTACAAGAACGGCATACCTACCATGATACCTGAGGAATGCCTGCCAATAGAACTGCCGCAGGTGGAGAAATTCCTGCCAACGGAAACGGGTGAGCCGCCATTGGGCAACGCTACCAAATGGGCATGGAACGAGAAGAAACGCTGCATTGTTGACAATACCGCCATTGACAACAAGACTGTATTCCCCATTGAACTATACACCATGCCGGGATTTGCCGGATCTTCAGCCTATTACCTACGCTATATGGACCCGCACAACGAGCAGGCTCTTGTCAGCAAGGATGCGGATGAATACTGGCAGAACGTTGATCTGTACGTAGGCGGTTCGGAACATGCCACCGGTCACCTCATATACTCACGCTTCTGGTGCAAGTTCCTGCACGACATTGACGTGAGCTGCAAGGACGAACCGTTCCAGAAACTTGTCAACCAGGGCATGATTCAGGGTCGTTCCAACTTCGTCTATCGCATAAAGGATACAAACACTTTCGTCTCACTCGACAAGAAAGAGGGCCATGAAGTGACACCTATCCACGTGGATGTGAACATCGTATCTGCCGACTACCTCGACATAAAGGCATTCAAAGCGTGGAGACCGGAATACAATGATGCGGAATTCATACTCAACGATGAGGGGAAATACCTTTGCGGATGGGCTGTGGAGAAGATGTCCAAGTCAATGTTCAACGTTGTCAACCCCGACATGATAGTAGACAAATACGGTGCCGACACCCTGCGACTGTACGAAATGTTCCTCGGCCCTGTGGAGCAGTCCAAGCCGTGGGATACCAACGGCATAGACGGATGCCACCGCTTCCTGAAGAAGTTCTGGGGACTGTTCTACGACCGCGAAGGCAAAAGCCTGCTAACTGACGATGCTCCGACAGCGGAATATGAGAAATCACTGCACAAACTCATCAAAAAGGTGACAGGAGACATTGAGCAGTTCTCATACAACACCTCCATATCCGCCTTCATGATAGCCGTAGGCGAACTGCAGAAGTGCCATAGCAGAACCATACTGAATGACCTCGTCATACTCATAGCACCGTTCGCACCGTTCTTTGCAGAAGAACTGTGGCACCAACTGGGCAACGAAGGCAGCGTCTGCGATGCGCAATGGCCTAAGTGGGATGAAGCGAAAATGAAGGACTCGGAAATAACCATGCCGGTACAGTTCTGCGGAAAGACACGCTTCACCATACAGTTGCCTGCTGACATCAGCAAAGAGGATGCCGAAAAGGCAGCACTTGCAGATGAGCGCACGGCAAAATACACCGAGGGAAAGAATATCGTCAAGGTAATCGTAGTACCCGGAAGAATCATAAATATAGTGGTAAAATAGCCCCCTCCCCAACCCTCCCCGGGGGGAGGGAGTTGCGGGCACAACAACAGTATTATAATTATGCGAGAACACCATCAATGCTGTATGCTTGACGGCACAACAGTGTTATAATCACATAAGACCATCATGCAGAAAGACAATAACACTCCGTTCCCTGTTTCCACCCCTCCCTCGGGAGGGGAAGGGGGAGGGGCTCCATTGGTATTCGCCACCAACAACGCACATAAACTCGACGAGGTGCGCGCCATACTCAAAGCCATCACCGCAGACAATGGGGTGGGGGGCTTTGAGGTTCTCTCCCTCAACGACATCAACTGCCACGAGGACATACCTGAAGATGCAGACACACTGGAAGGTAACGCCCTGCAAAAGGCATGCTACATCAAGGAACATTACGGCTACGACTGCTTTGCCGACGACACCGGCCTTGAGGTAACGGCTTTGGAAGGCGCACCGGGAGTCTACAGCGCACGCTACGCTTCGCTCTTCAACAGCGAGGCAGCGTCACACGACAGCGAGGCGAACATGCACTGCCTGCTAAGCAAACTCAACGGGGCAACAGACCGCTCAGCGCAGTTCCGCACCGCCATAGCCCTCATATACAAAGGGGAGACCAACGTCTTCGAGGGCATAGTCCGTGGCTCAATAACCACAGAACGCCACGGAGCGGACGGCTTCGGCTACGACCCGATATTCCAACCGGAAGGCTACGACAAGACTTTTGCCGAACTGGGCAACGACATTAAGAACACCATCAGCCACCGAGGCCGCGCCACAAGGGAACTCGCTGAATTCCTTAAAGGCAGAATCTGACTACACAACCGTGAACAGCCAATGGAAAAGAGAGCATATTACATAACCGGCATATTCACCATATTGCAACTTGCCATTCTCTGCATATTCGGATACACGCCATATCCTGACAGTATCGGATATTCCATATTGGCAAAGGAGTGTGTGGAAACGGGTTATGTGTACCCCATTCCTTTCCACGACTATTCATTCATCTGGAACATAGGTGCCATAAATGCCGTTGTATGCTCTTTGAAGTTCTTCGGTTCAACAGTCCCGCTAATGTGCCTTTACGCACTTTTCAAGGGACTTACGGCACTACTGTTCTATCTGTTTGCCAAAAGGCTTGCCGGCCCACAAGTGGCTATCACCGCCTTATTGGTCTACGTGCTGTACCCCGCCAATTACGGAGAATGCACGTCCATACTCAGCGAACTGCCGTTCATCTTCCTCACATTCCTCGCCATACACCTCACCACCAACAGGGCGGCACCCTTCGCCGGTGGCATCATCTTCGCCATTGCCAACACGTTCCGCCCTATGGCAATAGTCTTTCTGGCTGCATACGTTATATGGTTTCTGTTCATACGACGCAACGCCAGGAGGAACATCATACGTCTCCTTGCAGGATACTGCATCACCATCGTCTCCATCGGCACATTCAACTACATACGGAGCGGGCAGTTCATATACCAGGCCGGAACGGGCTGGATGGCACTAATGCAGTATTCATGGGACAACGACAGCGACAAACAAGAAGACTATGTCCTTTTCAACCACGCTGACCCGATGCACATTGACGCCGGCAGGCACTACAACTGCATACAGAAGGACTCTCTGTGGAGGTCACACTTCTTAGTATGGCTCAACAGCAACAAAGCCGAATACATCAGCCAGATGCCGAAGAAACTGGCTGACACATACGTCTCCGACAACGTAAACCTATGCACCTTCATGCCCGACAAGGCTGAAAGAGAATACATGTACGAGCCCCTTTCAATGAAAAGCCTTTACAAGAGCTTCCCACACTACTCTGCCATACAGTGGCTCACCATAGCCAACCTCGTCTACTACTACGCCATCATAATGCTATTCATTCTCTCCATCATTGACATTGCAAGAAGGAGAAAGATAAAAGACCACATATTCTCTCTGGCAGTCATATTGCTTGGAACAGCCATCATACTTCTGGCAGGCCACGGAGAAGCAAGGTTCCACCAGCCGCTGATGCCGTTCTTCATCATCATTGCCGCACATTTCATTCACAGTAATATAAAACAATCATACAACTCCCCTATAAAATGAAACATCTCCTATCCATCCTCCTCACACTGCTCTGCATACCAATGGGTGCATCCGACCTCGGCAAGTGGACTCATTTCCACGCCTACAACAGCCTGACGCACATCGTCCCGACCAATAACGCCGTCTATGCACTGTCATCCGGGCGGCTGTTCTCCTATAACCCCAACGACGGAAGTCTGGCGGAGTACAACACCACCAACCTGCTCAGCGACCCCAACGACATCACTGACATCTGCTGGAACAAGGCCACACAGAATCTCATCATCGCATACTCAAACGGAAACATAGACTTCCTAAGCACTAAAGACAATGCGGTGGTCAACAACGCATCCATCGCCAACGAGACGACAACGCGCAGCAAGACCATACAAGCCGTACTGTGCCACAACCGCAACGCATACATCGTCATGCCCTACGGTGTCATAACCGTCAACACAGCAAAGCAGGAGTTCGGAGACACATACCGCTTCACCACAACAAGCAGCACATACTTTACAGGTGCATGGGTGGAAAACGACTCACTGTTCCTTGAAGCCAACAACACGCTCACCGGCTACAGCAGCACCGTCATCAGCGGCAAACTCACAGACAACCTACTCGACAAGTCAAAGTGGCAGAACGTCAGCACAACACGCACCACACAGATAAAGGCCAGCATCGCCGCATACAAGAAAAGCAGGCTTGCCGCCGGCGGCAACCGAATCAACGACACCTACCACAACTGCTACTGGGGTGCCGACGACAACAGCACACTGATGCAGTACGCCAAGGCCGATGACGGCACATACGCACAGCAATGGCAAAAGGGAGTGAAGCCCTACGGACCGGCCTCCAACAACTTCTTCACCATACGATGGCTGCACAACCGCCTCTACACGGTAGGACGCGGATGGCATCCCGGTGTAGACCTGTCAGAAAAAGGGGTCATACAGGTTTATGAACCAAATGACGGGTGGCGGATATTCAACACACCGACAAAAGAAGAGATAAGCATAGATTTCCTGTCAACAAGCGACATAACCGTAGACCCCCGAGACACCTCACGCGTCATGGTGGGGGCAAGGAGCGGACTGTACGAATTCCATGCCGGCAACTTCACAAAGCGGTGGAGCAGCGCCAACAGCCCCATACAGTCCATAGAAAACAAGACATCAGAGACTTACCAGATGATTCTCGGTGCTACATACGACAGCAGCGGAACACTATGGGCACTGAACAGTTTATGCAACAACGGACTGCTGCGCCTTGACCAGACCATCTCAAGCGGTAACGTGGAAAACAGCACATGGAAGCACATGGTACACCAGGAACTTGACGGGTTCTCGCCTCACGTGCGCTATTTGTCCAATCCCGTATGGGACAGGAAAGGCAACCTCTGGTTCATCAACCTGCACAACTACCAAGCAGCCTTCTACTGCTACAACACCACAACCGACGCCCTGACCACATACCGTCCCAATTACAACCAGGACGGCACAACACTTTACAAAGACGGCGACGGAAGCCTGCGCGACATCAACGCCGACGCAGAAGGCAACATCTGGCTATGCGGCACAAAAGGGGTATGCTACCTGCCAGCCGGCAACATCGGCACGGCCACCAACATTGTAAACCAATACAAGATTGCACGCAACGACGGCACAGGGCTGGCAGACTACCTGCTGTCAACAGTAGACGCCACCTGCATCACCTTCGACTCGGCAGGCCGCAAATACATAGGGACAGACGGTACAGGCATATACGTAATCTCTGCAGACAACAATACGCAACTGCAGCATTACGACACGTCCAACAGCAAAATCATCAGCGACAGCATACGCTGCCTCGCCATTGACAGCAATACCGGCACTCTCTACTGTTCCACAGAAAAAGGGCTCTGCTCATTGCGTACCGATGCCATCACAGTACCGTCATCACTTGACAAGAACAACATACGCGTCTATCCGAACCCCGTGCCACCGGACTACAGCGGAATGATAACATTCGAGGGACTCACCGTGGATGCCGACATCAAGATAACCACCGCCACAGGGGCCATTGTACACACCGGCCGCTCCACATCAGCACTATACCAATGGGACGGTTGTGACCAATCGGGCAACAGGTGCGCCTCCGGCATATACAACGTACTGCTCGCCACATCCGACGGTTCCGAAGGATGCGTAGCAAAGGTGGCCATGGTAAAATAGCCATATCATGCCGGCACAAGCCTGCACCAGTCTTTGAAGCATACACAAAAATCATGAACATAACAATAATACCAAACAACAACTTAAATCTTATGAATAGAACTATTCCGTTGACAATCAGACTGACCGTCATTATATGTGCTATCTTCATGACACAGCCTGTATTTTCCAAGAAGAAACTCTCAGACCGTGAATACTGGTGCCAGCAGGCTTACAAGATGGCACAACCGGTGCTGGAGAATATGGCAAAGGGGGAATTGCAGAAAAACATGCAGACAGAGTTCTCTCCTTCTTTTGACAAACGCAACCGTAAGGTAGTGTATATGGAAACATTTGGCAGACTGATGGCCGGTATCGCTCCATGGCTCTCTTTGCCAGATGACGATACGGCAGAGGGCAAGCAGAGACAGCAGCTAAGGGAATGGGCGATGGATGCCTACCGCAACAGTGTGAACCCACAGTCGCCAGACTACCTGTGCTGGGGTATAAGCAGCCAGAACCTGGTAGATGCCGCATATATTGCAGAATCATTTATCCGTGCTTACGACCAACTGTGGATGCCGCTTGACACTGTTACCAAACAGAGGTATATCACGGAATTCAAGAAACTCAGAAAGATAGAGCCGCCTTATACCAACTGGTTGCTTTTCTCTTCCACCATTGAGAGTTTTCTTGCCAAGGCCACACAACGGAAGGATTATGATTCCTATCGCGTTCTCTCCACTATCCGTAAGGTAGAGGAGTGGTATGTGGGTGACGGATGGTATGCTGACGGTCCGCATTTCGCTTTTGACTATTATTCCAGTTATGTATTCCACTCCATGTATCTGGAGACACTGCAGAACATGATTGACAGCAAACCCAGAACGCGTCTCGACTTTAACAAATATTATGAACGCGAACTACGTAGGGCGCAGAAGTACGCCATTATCCTCGAACGTTTCATTTCGCCGGAAGGCACATTCCCTGTCTTCGGACGTTCCACTCCATACCGTATGGCGGCAATGCAACCTCTGGCATTGATGGCGTGGTATGGCAAGCTACCGCAGGAACTGACAAACGGCCAGGTGCGTGCCGCACTTACACAGGTGATGCACAGAATGTATGACCAGCAGAACAACTATAACGATGGCGGGTTCCTAACCATCGGATTCTGCGGACATCAGCCTGAGAGTGCAGATACATACACCAACAACGGGTCGCTCTATATGACCAGTCTATCACTTATGCCGCTTGGACTGCCGGCAGATCATCCTTTCTGGACTGCAGAACCCGAAGCATGGACGCAGAAGAAGGCTTGGAACGGCCAACAGTTCCCGAAGGACCATATTTGGACTGATAATATCGTGACCAAGGACTTGTACTGATAACGTTGCACACTTACTTAACAGTTAGAAGACAATGAATCTTTTCCCGGAATTAGAGAACAGATACACCACCGAACAGCAGTCGGCACGCGAGGCGCAGAGGCTTGCAGAATTCATAGCCTGGGGGCCTGTGGTGTTCCAGGCGTCACGCCTCATGGTAAAGTTCGGCATCCTCGACATGCTGCGTGACAGCGACAACGGGCTGACCGAGGGCGAGGTTACCGAGAAGGCCGGCCTGTCACGGTATGCGGTGAAATGCCTTTTGGAAGCATCACTATGTATCGGTACGGTGCTGGTAGACGCTGACACCGGCCGCTACACCATATCAAAGGCCGGATGGTTCCTGCTCAATGACCCCGCCACAAGGGTAAACATCGACTTCAACCACGACGTGAACTACGAGGGGTGGTTCCACCTTGAGGAATCGCTGAAGGAGGGACGGCCTGCCGGACTGGAGCATTTCGGCGACTGGAAGACTGTCTACGAAGGCCTGTCAAGCCTGCCGCAACAGGTGCAGCAGAGTTGGTTCGGCTTTGACCACTTCTACAGTGACTCGTCGTTTACGGAGGCTTTGGAGATAGTTTTCCGCAAGCACCGCACACGCTCGCTATACGATGTGGGCGGAAACACGGGCAAATGGGCGTTGCAGTGCGTAGGCTATGACAGCGACGTGGAGGTCACCGTACTCGACCTGCCGCAGCAGATAGCCATGATGCGGCAGAACACACAGGGCAAACCGGGTGCAGAGCGCATAAAGGGGCACGGCATAGACCTATTGGACACGGAGGCCGCATTCCCGAAACGTGATGAAGGGCCGGACGCAATATGGATGAGCCAGTTCCTTGACTGTTTCTCCGAGCGGGAGGTGGTGAGCATACTACGACGCGCCAGAGAGGCGATGGGTGCCGGCACACGCCTGTATATAATGGAGACGCTATGGGACAGACAGCGGTTTGAGCCTGCCGCGTTCTGCCTCACCATGACAAGCCTGTATTTCACGGCCATCGCCAACGGCAACAGCAAGATGTTCCACTCCGAAGACCTGATACGCCTCATCAACGAGGCGGGGCTTGAAGTGGAGGAGATTCACGACGGACTGGGACAGGGGCACAGCATAGTGCAGTGTAAAAGCAATTCCTTTACCATGTAACCGCTATCCTTTCACACTGTAAAAAGATAGTGATTACATGGCAAATGCAACGCTTTCACGACAAAGGACATAGATAGTTCAATGCAATGGCAGGGCACGACATACGGCAATGACTGGATGCACAAATGGCTTATACGCCTGCTGCGCCACACGGACACAAGGATATTATATGCCTTTGTGGCCGTTTTTGTCGTACCCGTATGCCTCATTGTCAACCCCGCACAGCGTATCACATACCGCTATTTCCGCGAACGGTGGGGAATGCCACGGTGGAAGGCGGCACTGGAGACCTACCGCAACTTCTATATGTTTGCGCAGGTGGTGGTGGACAAGTTCGCCATGTACGCCGGCCGGCGGTTCAAGACCGACATAGAGGGTTACGGACACTTCCTGACACTGGCTGACAAGCCCGAAGGCTTCATACAGTTGAGCGCGCACATAGGCAACTATGAGATTGCGGGATATACGCTGAAGGCGGAGAAGAAACGATTCAACGCACTCGTCTTCGCAGGCGAGAAAGAGTCGGTGATGCAGAACCGCAGCCGTATGTTCGGCGAGACAAACATACGCATGATAGGCATAAAGGCCGACATGAGCCACCTATTCCTAATCAACGGCGCACTCTCCGACGGCGAGACTGTCAGTATGCCGGCCGACAGGACAATAGGTTCCAGCAAGACCATAGCGGTACAACTGCTTGGCAAGGAGGCCGCCATGCCGGCAGGACCGTTCAGCGTGGCCGCCATGAGGGGGCTGCCAGTGATTGCCGTGAACGTAATGAAGACGGCATACGACAGATACCGCATCTACGTGACGCCGCTGCACTACGACCGCACTGCACCACGCAGGCAGCAGGAACGCCAGTTGGCGGATGCCTACACGGCGGAACTGGAGCGTATGGTCACGATGTATCCCGAACAGTGGTATAACTACTTTGACTTCTGGAAATAGATGGAACAGGACTATACCACACCTTCAGACGCTTTCGTACAGAGCATTGACATACACTCGCTGCTGCCACAGCAGGAGCCTTTCGTGATGACAGGCCGCATGATGCACTTCGATATGCGGCGCACCGTCACCGTGACAACCGTGTCAAAGGGCAACATCATGGCAGCGGACGGACGGCTGTCTGCCGCCGGACTGCTTGAGAACGTGGCGCAGACCTGTGCCGCACGCATAGGATATGTGAACAGGTATATCCTGCACCGCGACATCGCCGCCGGTGTGGTGGGCGCAATACGCAACCTCACCATCATCGACCTGCCCCGCATAGGCGACACCATCACCACCACGGTGGAAGTGCAGGAGGAGGTGTTCGGCATCATACTCATACATGCAGAGGTGGCGGCAGGCGACAGTGTTATACTGCATGGAGACATGAAACTGGTGAACTGACTCTTTATTCTTGATTATCACAACGTAACAATGCTACTTCTTTCAACCAACATAACATCGCCATTGGGCATGACTACCGACGCGAACTATCTCGCCGTCAGAGCCGGCCGCACCGCACTGGCACACCATGGGAAAAGTCTTGGTGTGCCATTCGGTTTCCATGCCGCGCTGTTCACGGAGGAACAGTGGCACGGCATCATGCTGCCCGGACACACTCGCTTTGAAAGTCTTGTGCTGCACTCTGTCAGGGATGCCCTGAAGCATACTGACATCGACGTGGCAAGCCCACGCACCGTCTTCATTCTCGGCACTACCAAGGGCGACATTCTGACACCGCCCGGACTCACCGCAAGGCGCATAGCACAAGAGGTGGGCGTGAAGACCGAACCGATAGTGGCGTGCAACGCCTGCATATCCGGTGTGGCGGCGCAGGTGCTGGCTCTGAGGCTGGTGGAAAGCGGATGCTACGACTGCGCCATCGTGGCGGGGGCTGACGTACAGAGCGAGTTCATAATAGCCGGATTCCATTCCCTCAAAGCCCTTTCGCCGGAGCAATGCCGGCCCTTTGACGCTGAACGCCTCGGACTGAACCTCGGTGAGGCGGCGGCAACCATGATATACCGCCGTGACGATGCTGGCGGCAACGACATGCAACAGTGGCACCTTGTAGAAGGGGCGATACGCAATGATGCCTTCCATATCAGCGGACCGCACCCGAAGGGCGAGGGCTGCTTGAGGGCGGTGGAGCAGGTTATGGGCAACGTGGAGGACCTGGCGGTGGTGGGAGTACACGGCACCGCAACCATGTATAACGACCAGATGGAGTCGAAGGCGATAGAGCGTGCAGGACTGTCTGACGTTCCGCTGTCAGCACTGAAAGGCTATTACGGCCACACCATGGGTGCGGCAGGACTGCTTGAAACGATAATGACAGCCAGAGCCCTTGACGATGGCATCATACTGCCGTCAATAGGATACCATGAGCGTGGCGTGAGCGGAAGGGTGACTATATCCAGCGAGGCCATGTACACGGAGAAACGAGAGTTCATAAAAGTCATATCGGGCTTCGGAGGGGGCAACGGTGCCATAAGGCTGACAAAGCATCCGGGCACCGTAACAGCTCTGCACACAGCCTGTGCGGTGGCCAAACGGCAGCATCCCGCACCACGACTATACAAGATGGACAGGCTTAGCCGCCTCGCCTTGTCAGACACCATGGCACTGTTGGACAGGCAGGGCATAACGGAAGCTGTGACAGACAGCGACAATGTGGCTGTAATACTCTTCAACCGCACCTCGTCAGCAGTGGCAGACAGGGCTTTCCTCGCCACCATTGCCGACAAAAGCGACTACTATCCCAGTCCGGCTCTCTTCGTACACACCCTGCCGAACATCTCTGTCGGAGAGGTGGCACTGCACCTTGGCCTATATGGCGAGACATCGTTCTATATTCTTCCGGAACGTGACGAGACATTGATGCAGGCCGTTGTCAAAGCCTCGTTCCTTGACAGTGGAACAGAAACGGTAATAGCCGGATGGATAGACCTGCCGGACGAAGCCTCACCCGTATGCGAACTTGAAATATACCGTAAGGAAATGGCATGATGATATGAGGAAAATGGCATGGTGATATAAGGAAAAGAACACGATGCCGCTGTTACGCTACAAGAAGGAACATATCCTTATCCCTTATCGGAAGCAGGACTATTTGGCCGCTATTTTATTTAATTTAAATTTTTATTACTTAATATTCTTAAAAAAAAACATTAAGTTTCAAAGGTTTTTTTTATCTTTGCCAAAGAACCTACAAGAACACATTACCCGAATCACAAAACTAACGCGGCTTTATAAAGCCCGATGTTTACCGTACACAAAGAATACACAATACGTAAACACACATGTCAACTCTTGTAGAATAGGAACATTATAGAACATCACAATGTCTATAGTCATTAAATTATAAAGATTAGATGGAAAAATTTCTCTCACTCCTCCATGAAGGCAAACACTCCCTACTTATTTACAAGACCGGAATAACTCACCCCTTTGACGGGCATGGCATCTCCGACCTTTACAATCTGCTGATTAAACGCGAAGACCTGCTTCTCGGCTCAGTGGTAGCAGACAGAATAGTTGGCAAAGCGGCAGCGGCAATCATCATACTCGGTGGTGTGAGGGCGTTGTATGCCAATGTCATAAGCACTCCTGCACTTAATATGCTAAACGATTCCGGAGTGGAAACGCATTACGACAATGAGGTTCCGGATATACTTGGGAAAAACGGTGGCATATATCCATTGGAACAACTATGCCATGACTGCAACACCGCAACGAAATGTTTTCCATATATAAGGGACTTCCTTACAACGTCATCGTAAAATCAATTAAGGACAATTACCCATACAGAGGGCGGACGTATTATAACGTGCCGTTTTATCTTTATATTATTTACATTCACGCGACGGACAACTGTCTGCCGTATCTAACCGGGAGATGCACTACAACCGTGCATCCCCCTTTTTGTATTGCTTGTTGCATAGACTCTACAAAGCGCCGTAGGTGCGACATAGCATAGGGCAGGGCGTGAGCCCTGTCTATAAATGCCACACCCAACAACAGTAATAAGCGCCGTAGGTGCGGCATAATTCCATATACATCGTCATGGCTTATCGCCTGCAATATGAAATTATGTCGCACCTACGGCGCTTGTTTGTTTACACCATCAAC
>CAZPNC010000057.1:0-14318 GCA_964587945.1 uncultured Prevotella sp.
TATAAAAACATTTCTTTTTACGGAAACGTTTACGTATTCTGGCGATTTAGTAATTATAAGTAGTTGTATAGTATTGTTGCCGTTCCCTGCTTAGGCAAGCGTCACTATGTAAAGAGCAGGTGTCTTAACCGTTGCGTCTTAGCGGAGGGAAATGTAAAGAGCCGCCCCCGACAGATTGTCGAGAGCGGCTCTTCATTATAACATTACGTTATTGGTTATTGTTCTGCGGACGCTGTGGACGGCGTTCTTTCAGCATTTTCTCATACTTGGCATACTGTTCCTCTGTAAGGATTTTCTTTACCTTTGCGGTCATCTCCTCACGTTTCTTCTGCATTTCCTCTCTTGATGGACGCTCGCCCTGCTGGCTGGGTCTCATCTGGCTGAAGACCTCCTTCATTTGGGCCGCCTGATCGTCGGTAAGGCTCAACTCCGTTTTCATCTTCTCTACCATATTACCCCTTTGTCCTCTCTCGCCACGTGGCTGATCCTGTGCAATACAAGCTGCTGAACCGAGAACGAATAATGCTACTAAACTCAAAATCTGCTTTTTCATATCTGTTATTTTTTAGTTGGTTATATAACATTGATGCAAGAAATGGCAAAAAGTTTATCCCACTCCAACATCTTTCTACCAAAAGGGCTATTTTTTCGAAGAACCAGACGGTTTTAACATTATGACACAGAACCAGCAACTTACAGATTGTAATTTCAAAGGCGGTTTTGCTTACAATCCGTATCTGCAAGTGCTAACATCACCACTGTTTTGCGAAAGGGCCCAAATCGCAGTGTAACCGGGGCCTTTTCGCAGTGTAATCGGGGCACTTTTACAATATGATTACGGCACTTTCATATTGTAAGCAGAGCATCACCCGACGAGACATGGGCTAAGCCCTCACGGCTGCATGTCATAACATGGATGGAAAGGCAAGATGAACGACAGATTATCTCCATGAAATGAACAAGCGGAAAAAGCGGTAAGAACTGCCATTGACACGAAATGAAAGCACTTAATAACCCTACGCTTTGCTGACAACGACAAAAACCGCCAATGACTACATCAAACGTAACGTGGACAACAGCCGTTGTGATGCGGAAGAAAGTAGCACAAAATGCGTTAAAAAGTTGGCTATTACAAAGTAAATGATTAATTTTGCACTCATTAAAGCCGGTTCTGTGCAGAGTAAACAAACAAGACTACGCAGTAACGGCTGATATTCAAACAGAAGAAAAGACACAAAAGACAGCCTACAACAACAATGACACACAACATCATATACCGTTATCTTGCAATAGCCTGCATGGCCTTCATGCTCAATGCCACAGCCATTGCACAGTCACCAGCCACAAAAAGCAAATCTGAAGCGGCCACAGCAGTAAAAGCCCCGGCGGCTACGCCAGCAGCAACGACAGTTGCGGACACCGTCACTGCCACCGCAGACTCTGCCACCAACAGCATGCTTGACGATGCGGCACTGGAACTTGGCGACACCACAGCCGTGGACGAGATGGCGGAAGGGGGCGTCTACACACAACTGAAAAACAAGTTCGTTGACGGTGGTGTGCTTTTCATGTCACTCATTGCCCTGACGCTTATTTTCGGACTCGCCTGCTGCATTGAGCGCATAGTGTATCTCAGCATGTCTGAAATAGACGCAAAGAAATTCATGCAGCAACTGGAGGAGACCTTGAAGAAGGAAGGTGTGGAAGCCGCCAAAACCCTGTGCAGGAACACGCGCGGCCCCGTTGCCAGCATCTGCTACCAAGGATTGCTGCGCATGAACGACAGTATGGAAGCCATAGAAAGTTCCGTAAGCTCCTATGCCTCGGTGCAATTGGGCAACATGGAGAAAGGCTGCTCATGGATTACACTGTTCATTGCCATGGCTCCGTCGCTTGGATTCCTCGGCACGGTGATAGGCATGGTGATGTCCTTCGACCAGATAGAGATAGCTGGTGACATCAGTCCTACCATCGTAGCCTCCGGCATGAAGGTGGCACTTATAACGACCATATTCGGCATCATAACCGCCATAATCCTACAATTGTTCTACAACTACCTGCTGTCAAAGATAGACCACCTCACGGCACAGATGGAAGAGAGCGCAATAACGCTCATGGACATGCTGAAAGAGGTAAAGAATGACACCGGAAACAAATAACACTATCTCCCAAACCGTATGGACAGCATCATAGCCAACATAGTAATAGTGGTGTCAGCACTTACACTGCTCGCCGCCGCCGCACTGACAGCATACTCTGTGGCGCACTCCCTGCGCGTGAACAAGCGTCCGAAAATGGAAAACGGAGTGCCCACACGCACAATAGGCATCGCCACAATAGTAATGCTATTGGCGGTTGCCATCCCTACCCTGCTCATAGGTTCGGTCACTGATATGTGCATAACGACATCACTGGTGTTGCTCGTGACAGCCGCCGGACTTGTAATATACGGCAGGGCAAAGACACTTAGAAGGGTCAGGGGCAACCACCCGAAAACGCAACGATAATGATAAAACGCCGCAAACGCCATACGATTCCGGAGTTGAACACGACATCTACCGCTGACATTTCGTTCATGCTCCTTATCTTTTTCCTCGTCACCACGTCAATGGACAGCGACAAGGGACTGGGCAGGCAGTTGCCGCCGATTGACCCGGAAGAGCAAGAGGCGGTGCAGGATGTGGACCGCAGACAGATAATAACACTGCACCTGATGGAAGGTGGCAGGCTGACGGTGAACGACATACCTTCTGAAGATGACGAGGCCCTGCGTAAGAAGATACGCCATTTCATAATAGAAAAAGGCCGCAGGCACATCATTGAACTGCAAGTGGACCGCAACGCGGACTACAACTCATACTTCCGCCTGCAGAACCAGATAGTAAGGACTTACACGGAGTTGCGCAACGGTGCGGCAATGAAGAACTATGGCATGGCCTACGGCAACTGCAACGAGGAGCAACGCAAGGCCATAACGGAGGCTTTCCCGCAACGCATACAGGAGACGACCAGTATCAATACACCTGCACAGACCAAGCATTAGAATGAAGATACGCAGACATAGACATCACAACGTGCCGTCATTGAACATGGCTTCAATGCCCGACCTTATCTTCACCGTGCTGTTCTTCTTCATGATTGTAACACACATGAGGACGGAGACGGCAAAGGTGCGCCTTGAAGTGCCTGAAGGCAAAGAGCTGACAAAGGCTACCAACAAACGCACCATAACGAATCTGTACATAGGCAAAGACAAACACGGGCAGACACGCATACAGATTGGCGAACACATAGTGCCGCTGGAAATGGTGGGCGGAGCAATATTGTCCATACGCAACGGACTGGACGATGAAGAAATAGACCTCTACACCGTCAACATAAGGGCTGACCGTGACACGCCGATGGGACTGATAACGGACGTAAAGCAGGAATTGCGCAATGTGGGTGCATTGAACATAAGATACAGTGCAACGGAATCAGGGAAATAATTCTGCCATGCGGCGGTTTCGCTGCAAGTATTGCCAGATTATGCACAAGCATACCGCAAACCGCAACCAGCCCCCTTGAACGACCTGATCAGTCAGACAACAGAATACGTCCGCTGCTTTTCCGTATGGGATAAAAAAACACTTTCTTCACTCTATCAACCGTAACCTAATTCACTATAAGCAAATGTCACACTACAAACTCGACCCCCTTGACAAGAAAATCATAGAACTCGTACTCAAGGATGCACGTATACCATTCCTCGAAGTGGCACGTGCGTGCAACGTCAGTGGCGCAGCCATCCACCAGCGCATACAGAAACTGACGAACCTCGGCATCTTGAAGGGCTCGCAATACATTGTGAACCCAGAGAAAATAGGTTATGAGACCTGCGCCTACATAGGGCTTTACCTCAAGGATCCGGAACGGTTTGACGAAGTGGTGGAGGCTTTGCAGAACATCCCGGAGGTGGTGGAATGTCACTATACGACCGGAGGCTTCGATATGTTCATTAAGATTTATGCCTACAACAACCATCATCTGCTGACCGTCATCCATGACAAACTGCAGCCGTTGGGACTGTCACGGTCTGAGACAATAATATCTTTCAATGAGGCTATAAACCGCCCGATAGCAATAATGGATACGCCCGAAGAGGAAGACGGGGATACAGAATAGGCTACGGAAACCACGATACAGAACTGATAATGAAACAGTATTTAGACCTTTTACAGAGAATAATAACCGACGGGACGGTGAAAACCGACCGAACAGGAACAGGAACGAAAAGTGTTTTCGGCCACCAGATGCGCTTCAATATGGCTGACGGCTTCCCACTGCTGACCACAAAGAAACTGCACCTGAAGTCCATAATCTATGAACTGCTGTGGTTTCTCAACGGCGATACTAACGTAAAGTACCTGCAGGACCACGGTGTGAGGATATGGAATGAATGGGCTGACGAAAACGGTGAACTGGGTCCTGTATATGGACACCAGTGGCGCTCATGGCCAAACTACAAAGGTGGTACGATAGACCAGATACAGCAGGTGCTGGACTTGATAAAGCAGCACCCGGACTCACGACGCATGATGGTGAGCGCATGGAACCCGGCCGAAGTGGACGAGATGGCTTTGCCGCCATGCCACTGCCTGTTCCAGTTCTATGTAGCTGACGGCAAACTGTCGCTTCAGCTGTACCAGCGTTCTGCCGACACCTTTCTCGGCGTGCCGTTCAACATCGCTTCATACGCCCTGCTGCTGCAGATGATGGCGCAGGTGACGGGATTGGAATGTGGGGACTTTGTACACACCACGGGAGATACGCACCTTTACCTCAACCATCTGGAGCAAGCGCAGCTGCAACTGACCCGCACTCCGCGCCAACTGCCACGGATGAACATCAACCCTGACGTGAAAGACCTGTTCTCCTTCCACTATGAGGACTTTGAACTGGTAGGCTATGACCCGTGGCCACACATCAAGGCGGACGTGAGTGTATAGGAACCACATAGCATACTACACCTTATTATATATATAGACCATAGATTATGATTAGCATTATAGCCGCAATAGCGAAGAACAGAGCGATAGGCAACGACAACAAACTGCTGTACTGGCTGCCCAATGACCTTAAACGCTTTAAGGCTCTGACTACAGGCCACACCATAATAATGGGCAGAAAGACGTTTGACTCACTGCCCAAGGGGGCTTTGCCAAACCGCCGCAACGTGGTGGTGTCACGCTCCTTGAAGACCATTGCAGGCTGCGATGTGTACCAGTCCCTTGATAATGCGTTACAGAATTGTTCCGCTGACGAGGACATCTACATCATTGGCGGTGCTTCCGTCTATAAACAGGCACTGCCATTGGCTGACCGTCTGTGCCTTACAGAGGTGGATGACACACCGGAAAAGGCTGATGCCTTTTTCCCGAAACTTGATGGATGGAGGGAGACCCGGCGCGAAAGCCACGACAAGGACGAGAAACATTCACAGCGGTATTCTTTCGTTGATTATATAAAGTAACGTGAAATAAAACCCGTTTTCCTGCGTTATATATGTAACTCAATGAAGAAAACTTTATCCATACTGACCCTTTCACTGTTCTCCCTGCACCTGTCGGCGCAGGAAAGCCAGACGGTTTATAACTTTCTACGCATACCGGTGAGTGCCCATGCAGCCGCATTGGGTGGCGAGAACATATCTCTTATAGAGGATGACGCATCACTGGCACAGTCGAACCCGGCACTGCTGAGTTCCGTTTCACACCGCACAGCATCATTCGGGTATATGAATTACATGAGCGGTACGAGTATGTACACCGCCAACTACACCCACGTGCTGAGCGACAAGGCCACAGTGGGCGGGGCGGTGCAATATCTTAACTACGGCTCCATGGCCGAAACGGACTACAACGGACAGGAGATGGGGACATTCTCTCCATCAGACCTTACCATTGAAGGATTGTTTTCATACACGCTGTCAAAGAACATTGCGGGCGGAATAGGTGCAAAATTCATCTATTCCAAAATAGGAAACTACTCCAGTACGGCCGCTGCGATAGACCTTGGACTTAACTATTATAATCCGGAACTGGAGTTTTCTGCCAGTATTGCGGTAAAGAACCTCGGCGGACAACTGTCCGCTTACAACGACGAATTTGAGAACCTGCCCGTTGATGTCATGCTCGGCGTGTCGCAGATGATACATAACTCTCCTTTCAGAGTGCATGCCACATTCTCTGACCTTAACCACTGGGACTATGCTTTACTGCGCCATCTGAACCTCGGAACGGACATTATCATTGTCCCACAGTTTTATGTTGCAGTGGGATACAGCCTTAAACGTGCACACGACATGAAGATACAGGCAACCAACGAGGACAATGACGGTAGCAACGGAGCCGGACTGACGCTGGGTGGAGGGCTGATTCTTGACAATTTCAAGCTCAATATAGCATACGGCAAATATCATCTGGCATCATCAAGCCTGATGTTTAACGCCTCATTTAACTTCTAAACAGCATGTTAGACAAAATCAACGACTATATAAAAAAACTGCCTTTGGACAAAGAACCCAAGGGATTGTATGAACCGATAGAGTATGTTCTCTCCCTCGGAGGGAAGAGAATACGACCTATGCTCATGATGATGGCATACGGACTGTGGAAGGATGACAGCGAAAAGATACTGCCACAGGCGGTGGCTTTGGAGACTTTCCACAACTTCACACTGCTGCATGACGACGTGATGGACCACGCAGACGTGCGCAGAGGCAAGCCTACCGTACACAAGAAGTGGAACGAGAACACGGCTATCCTGTCTGGAGACAATATGCTTGTGCTTGCTTTCAAATGGATGCAGCAATGCCCGGCCGACAAGATGCCGGCCGTATTGGATGTTTTTACAAGCACTGCCATAGAGATAGATGAAGGCCAACAACTTGACGTTGACTTTGAAGAGCGGGACGATGTACATGAAGAGGATTATATAGAGATGATTCGTCTCAAGACAAGTGTGCTGCTTGCGTGTGCCTTAAAGATTGGTGCCATCATGGCGGATGCACCGAAAGAGGACGTGGAGAACCTATACAAGTTCGGTGAGGCCATTGGCCTTTCGTTCCAATTGCAGGATGACTACCTTGACGTTTACGGCAATCCTGCTGTTTTCGGCAAAGCAATAGGCGGAGACATAACAAGCAACAAGAAGACATATATGCTCATAAACGCCCTCAACAAGGCGGAAGGTGCGGACAAGAAAGAACTGGAACAGTGGATTGACGCACATAGTTTTGACCGTGAAGAGAAGGTGAAAGCGGTGACAGACATATATAACAAACTCAGAATAGACAAGATGGCGAAGGCGAAAATGGAGCAATACTATAACAATGCCATAGCCTTTCTCGACAAAGTGAAGGTTTCTGACGACAGGAAACGCGCGCTTTATGACTATGCCGACAAGATGATGAAGAGAGAGAAGTAGCCCACTGACGCTTCATACACACAATCTACAACACACGACCGATAACCTTCTATGAACTTCATAGACACACATACCCACATAGACGATGAGAAATTCAAGGATGACCTTGACCTCGTTGTTCAGCGCGCCAAGACTGTTGGTGCGCTGAAAATGTTTGTACCAGGCATTAATCTTGACTCGATAACGGCTATAAAGGATATTTGCCAACGCTATCCGGGTTACTGTTACGGCATGATAGGACTGCACCCGGAAGAAGTGAAGGCTGATTTCAATGATGTTCTTGACCAGATGGAGGCGCAACTGCAAGGAGACTGGATAGCAATAGGCGAAGTGGGACTGGACTATTACTGGTCACGCGAGTTTGAAAAGGAACAGCTTCAAGCGTTTGAAAGGCAGGTGCAATGGTCCGTTGACACCTCTATGCCTCTGATGATACATTGTAGGAAGGCACAGAACGAAATGGTAAAGATTCTCCGTAAGTACGAAAAACAGTTGCCGGGTGGTGTATTCCACTGCTTTACAGGAAACGAACTGGAGGCGAAGGAGTTGCTTTCTTTCCGTGGTTTCTGTATCGGCATAGGCGGAGTGCTTACATTCAAGAAGAGCAAACTGCCGGAAACACTCGCCAATGTGGTGCCTCTGGAACGCATAGTGCTTGAGAGTGACGCTCCATATATGGCACCCGTACCACACCGTGGCGAACGGAACGAGAGTGCATATATTGCCGATGTCATAGAGAAAATGGCGGAGTGCTACGGCGTTACCACTGAGGTAGTGGCGCAGGTGACCACTGATAATACTAAAAGAATATTCAAACTGTAATGCGTAACATACCTATCTCCACCATAACCCTATGCTTATTGACACTGCTCTTGGTATCTTCCTGCGGTGCAGACAGTTTTGTCCGCAAGGGAGACAAGGCTCTCGCACTGGGCGAATACTACTTGGCGGCGGAGAACTACCGTAAGGCTTACTCGAAGACTCCTGCCTCAGAACGGGACTTAAGGGGTGAACGGGCACTGAAGATGGGACAAAGTTACGAACGTTTCAACAGCAACATGAAGGCTCTTGCGGGCTATCGCAATGCGGCAAGATACAACAAAGCCACAGCGGAAGACAGTCTTCACCTTGGCCGTCTGCTTCTGAATAGCGGCGACTACAAGGCTGCAGCGGCTGTATTCACGGACTTGCAGCATTCCCTTCCCGACAACATTCTGGTGAAGAACGGTCTGGAATCCGCACAGAAAGCACCTGTATGGAAGCAGGAAGGTTCCCGCTATACGGTGAAGAAAATGGATATTTTCAACAGCCGTAGGGATGATTACTCCCCTGTTTTAGGAGGAGAAGAATCGGACAGGCTGTACTTTAGCTCAACAAGGAATGATGCCTTGGGCGATGAACTAAACGGTGTTACAGGCATGAAGAGTGCCGACATATTCTTCGCAGAGAAGGATGACAAGGGTAAATGGAGCAAACCTGAGGCGATAGGCACCGGACTTAACACCGAATTTGACGAGGGAGCGTGCTGCCTTACGCCCGACAACAGCCAGATGTTCCTTACACAATGCACTTTCGACCCATCGTCTCCACGATACGCAAAGATTGTTGTCTCAAACCGTGCTGATGCACTTTGGGGTGCTGCCACGGACTTCAAGCTGTCCAACGATACCCTTTCAGCATTTGCACATCCAGCCATTTCCCCCGACGGCGAGTGGCTTTACTTTGTCAGTGATATGCCGGGTGGAAAGGGAGGACTTGACATCTGGCGCACAAGGATAACATCTTCTGGTGCTATGGGTGTGGAAAATCTCGGTGAACCGATAAACACTCCGGGTAACGAAATGTTCCCTACGTTCCGTCCTAACGGTGACCTTTATTTCTCATCTGACGGACATCCCGGCATGGGAGGGTTGGATATATTCATTGCAAAAATAGGAGACGACAACCGTTACCACCTCTCCCACCCCGGTTATCCGCTCAATTCGCAGGGTGATGACTTCGGCATGACATTCGAAGGACAGTTCAACCGCGGATTCTTCTCGTCTAACCGAGGCGACGGAAGGGGCAATGACCACATCTTCTCTTTTGACAATCCGGAGGTTATACAGTTGATAAAGGGATGGGTGTATGAGCAAGACGGCTATGAACTGAACAATGCTGACGTGCGTATCGTAGGCGATGACGGCACCAATGAGCGCATAACAGTAAAAAGCGACGGCTCATTTGAGTATGTGGCGCAGCCCAACGTTGAGTACATTATCCTTGCAACCTGCGCAGGATACCTAAACCATAAGGAGGAGATAAAGGTGCTGCCGGCAAAGGCTTCGGAGACTTACACGCTGCAATTTGCACTTCCAAGCATATCTGCACCTGTACTTATAGACAACATTTTCTTTGAGTTTGACAAGGCTACACTGCTCGCCAGCAGCGCAAAGGCACTCGATTCACTTGTCACCCTGCTCAAAGACAACCCGAATATCACTATAGAACTCGCCGCACATACGGACTATAAAGGCTCTGATACATACAACAAACAGTTGTCACAACGCCGTGCTGAACAAGTGGTCAAATATCTTATAAGAAAGGGTATTGCCGCAGACAGACTGACACCTGTGGGATATGGCGAGGAAAAACCGAAGAAGATACGCCGCAAGGTGGCTGAAAACTATGAATGGCTGAAAGAGAATGACGTGCTGACAGAGGACTTCATCAAGAAACTCAAGCCCGCAGAACAGGAGACTGCCAATGCACTTAACCGCCGAACGGAATTCTCCGTGCTACGTACCACGTACAACATGTTTGACAAGGACGGTAACATAAAGCAGTTGCCAAAGCCTAAGAAGAAGCCGATTGAGGAAGGTTCTGACGATGAATTCATCTTTGATTTTTAGTCTGGGTACGGGTTTTAGGGTATAGATTGGAGGTAAATCTTCTACAACTGTTTAGCGAACTGACCTAAAGCCCACAACCGTTAACCCACAACCAGATATTATGCTCCCAATAGAATTTACACAATACACCCAAGAACTGTTCGGCAACGGGCGTTGGCAGCGTTATATTGACGCTTTCAACGGGACGTCACCTGTCAGCATACGCATCAATCCTTTCAAGCGATGTGACCTGTCACACCTGCCCATCGGTACTCCCGTGCCGTGGTGTCGGGACGCTTTCTATCTGACGGAACGCCCCAACTTCACCCTTGACCCACTGCTCCATGCCGGTGCCTACTATGTTCAAGAAGCGTCATCAATGTTTCTTGACATGGTGATAGCGCAACATTGCCCGGACTCTTTCTTCTCAAACGATGCAAAAGCCCTTGACCTGTGTGCTGCTCCGGGAGGCAAAAGCACCCTTTTGCGTGCCGCCATACCGGAACGGGTGCTACTGATGAGCAATGAGCCTGACCGCAGAAGGGCGAACATTCTCATGGAGAATATGCAGAAGCAAGGGCATCCTAACGTCATTGTCACCAACAATTTCCCGAAAGACTACAGCAAGGCCGGACTACAGTTCGACCTTATTCTCACCGATGTGCCATGCTCCGGAGAGGGCATGTTCCGCAAAGACGAAGGGGCAATAGGCGAATGGAGCCTGCAAAACGTAATGAAATGCGCCACCCTTCAACGTAGTATTGTCGGGGAAATATGGCAATGCCTCAAGCCTGGGGGGATACTTGTTTATAGCACTTGCACCTTCAATGTGCATGAAGATGAGGAAAACGTAAGATGGATAATGGAAGAATTGGGCGCCGAAATACTCCCTATAAACATTGATGAGGGCTGGAACATAACCGGTTCACTGCTCAATGGTTGGCAAATGCCAGTCTATCGTTTCATTCCCGGCACCACCTGCGGCGAAGGTCTGTTCATGGCTGTGTTGCGAAAAGGGACAGACTGCACAGTAAACAGCAAGACAACAGACCATCGCAAGGCTCTGTCCAGATTGCGGGTGTTGAGCGACGGCAACCCTATCGGCACGAAAAAGGGCAAGGATATTATCCCTGCACATGCGGAATCATTGCTCACTACCCTGTCAGGAGACAAGTATCCGCGTGTGGAACTGTCCCTTGACGAGGCTTTACATTACCTGCATCATGAGGCAATAGTGCTGCCTTCCGACACTCCACGCGGTTTCATCATCGTGACATACCATTCTCTTCCACTCGGTTTCGTGAAGAACATAGGCAACAGAGCCAACAACCTTTACCCGCAGGAGTGGAAAATCCGAAATCTGTAAAGGATACATAATCGTTCCCGTATCTTCACAAACAGCCCCACCCAAGGTTTCTTTCCTATCAAGGAGACGCCTTAGGTGGGGCTGTTTGTGAAGATAAGTATTGGCATTATCTGGCCTTTTCCAATCCAGAACGCTTATCCCTATGATAGGAACGATAATCATCCAGTTCTATCTCCACATCTGGTTCGCTCAATGAAACAGTGCGTGGCAAACGGAATTTCTGATACTTTATGTTCAGTCCGCGGGCAATCCACATAGACTCATAGTACGTCTGTATGGAGAGAATACGTTTCGTTTCCTCGTCCAACCCATCCTGATGGTAAAGGTCTGTAGTACGGAACAAAAGCGGCAGACGGTTCGTATCCACCATGTATGTGGTGTAAGTGAAGAGGAAATTAGAGTCCGTCTTCAAGTGAACGATGCCACCGTCCACCATAAAGTGACGGTAACGCTCCATAAAGAATGTAGAGGTCAGCCGCTTACGGGGGTTCTTCATCTGCGGATCAGAGAACGTAAGCCATATCTCCTGCACCTCATCCTCACCGAAAAAGCGGTCTATTATCTCTATACTCGTGCGTAGAAACGCCACATTTTTCAACCCCTGGCCAATGGCTTCCGTGGCTCCTGTCCACATACGTGCGCCCTTAATGTCAACTCCTATAAAGTTAACATCCGGGTAAAGCCGGGCCAATTCCACTGTATATTCACCCTTGCCACACCCCAGTTCCAACACTATCGGGTTGTCATTATGAAAATATTGTTGCCGCCAATGCCCCTTCATATCAAAGGGTACATTGTCGACAACACTATATGGATACTGGAAAACGTTCTCATAACGCTCCATATCCGCAAATTTTGCAAGTTTTCCTTTTCCCATAAAAAAGTTATTCTGCCCCAACAGAGAGTTCTTTCAAATCCTCATAGAAATGTGCCCGTGCCGTATACCAGTAAGGTATCAGGAACAGAAAGCCTATTCCAAACGTCAAGATACAAAGAATATACCACCCTATGAAACTAAGATCAAGGAGAAACATTTCCATTTTATGTCCCTGCATCATCCTCATACTCTCGTTTATAGCACCGTCATATTTCAAATCCGGGTTATCTTTCAGAATATATGATGTCATGCTGTAGGAGTAACTCTTTATTACACCTGGCACAATGAGCAACAAAGTCCACAGAACCGCGTATATTGTGGTCAACAAAGTGGTAAGGAATATACGCATATAATCCTTGAAGCCATCGAACATTGTACCGTAATCGACCTTCTCGCCACGTGCCAAACCGAGCCAGACAACAAAGAATCCCCACATCAGTGGCAAGATGACAATAGTCCATAATCCCCCTAATTGAGTGGAATATATCAAATTGATACCTACTGATGGAGCATCACCTATTGCCATATAAATAAGCGTTACAATTACCGCAAAACCCCATTTGCCTGATAAAGACTTTAATGCCAAGTCTTTATATTCACCATTCTTTTTCATAGGAACATACTTTTTGTGTTAAACTTAGTCTATTACGACCCTCGTCCAATTATGAACATCTTCCTCAGTACCATACTGAATGCCACGGAGTTTGTTGAAGAGTTTCTCGCTGATAGGGCCTGGTTTCTCACCGAATACGTATGACTTGCCCGTCTCGACGTCGTCAATCTTTGAGATAGGAGATATTACAGCGGCCGTACCACATGCTCCTGCCTCCTCAAACGTTTCCAGTTCCTCTTCCGGAATCTGGCGACGCTCCACCTTCATACCCATGTCTTCCGCCAACTGCATCAACGATTTGTTGGTTATAGAAGGCAGGATTGATGTGGACTTCGGTGTTATATACGTATTATTCTTTATGCCAAAGAAGTTTGCAGCACCGGCTTCGTCAATGTATTTCTTCTCTTTTGCATCGAGATAGAACTCGCAAGCATAACCCAAATCATGCGCTTTCTTGTTGGCAAGCAACGAAGCGGCATAGTTACCACCTACCTTATATATACCTGTTCCAAGCGGAGCAGAACGGTCGTGGTCACGGATTATGACATAAGGATTGGCAAAGAAGCCCCCCTTGAAGTACGGACCTACGGGCATTACGAATATCATGAAAAGGTATTCCTTTGACGGATGCACGCCAACCTGTGCGCCTGTACCGACAAGTAACGGACGGATATAAAGCGTTGCACCGCTCTCGTATGGCGGGATAAACTCCTGATTGAGGCGAACAACCTTGTCTACCATCTCGTTAAAACGCTCTGTCGGTATCTCCGGCATGAGTATTCCACGGCATGTTGACTGCAAACGGGCGGCATTTTCGTCCGTGCGGAACACGCGTACCTTGCCGTCAGGACAGCGGTAAGCCTTCAAACCCTCGAAGGCCTCCTGCCCATAATGCAGACAGGTAGCAGCCATGTGCATCGGTATTGTTTCCTCAGAGCATATCTCTATCTCCCCCCACTTGCCGTCACGATAGTAACAGCGAACGTTGTAATTTGTCTTACGGTAACCAAAACCAATGTTACCCCAATCTAAATTCTCCATATACTTATAGTTTTTTATTGTTGGTTAAGTCTTGTAAGTTAGTCTGTTCTAACGGCTAACCAAATGCAAATTTAGCAAGAATAT
>CAZPNC010000058.1:0-14057 GCA_964587945.1 uncultured Prevotella sp.
GCCTCTACCGAATCCTGGCAAAGACAGAAACGCCACCCCTGGTCAAACGTCAGTCGTCTGGCATTACAGGCAAGGGCAGCAAGAAATATTGTTATAATGAATACAGTTCGCTTCATGTTGCTATATTATATAAGGTGTGGACAACAGGCAATCATAATATCCGAAGAAGCCATTCCATACAGATATGCACAACCGTACATATCTACATAGAATGGTTCTTGCAATTATCCTATTATTTATTGCTCGTTGCGTACAGCCCTATGCAGGCTCCGATGAATCCCCCACTCTTGTTGGTGGTGAGGTTGGTTGCATCTACGCCTTTCGCCATCAACTGCCATCCGCCGTCGGCTATGGCATAGTAGAAGTCATAAAGGGCACCGTCTCCGCTTATCTTCAGACGCAAAGGCTTCTGCGAATCTTCCTGTTTCAGTATGACAGTAGACACTGCTACAGGTGTTTTCTCCGCTCTCATGAGTGATACTGCCACAGAACCGTCATTCAATTTGGTCTTACCGAAAGTGAAATTATATTCCTCATTCTGCAGCAAAGCAAAGCCTGCAAAGTCCTTTTTGGATGCAGGAACGTAGTTCAACTGTGTCTCTGCGGTGAAAGTGGTGTGCTGTTGCGGTGTGAAGAGGGCAGAAAGGCTCTCTCTCTGTGATATGTTCACCGGCATAGGAGTAATGGTTACGCCTCCGTTTCCAAGTTTATAGAACTGTGACTGCGGGTTACGCAGAGTCAGCCAACGGTTGTTTAGCTTGCCGCCTTCAAACTTATCCGTGTATGAGAAGTTACCGGTACGATAAGCCGTCTCTGGTGTTTGCGGTGCAATAGTGCCGCCTTTGTAGTCTACCACGGTAGGAATGGCCTTGCCTTTTTCCAATATTACAGGCCAACCGTCTTTCCATGTCACAGGCAACATATATGTATCACGTCCCGTATTGTAGTACCTGTTCTTGTCATAAGGACGGCAAGCGAGGAATACCGCCCACCAGTCACCCTTCGGTGTCTGCACAATATCGGCGTGACCGGCACTTGAAACATAGTCATCGCGATTCGGGTCAAGCCCGGTACGCTGTGTAAGTATCGGATTTCCGGAGTACTCTTCAAAAGGCCCCATAGGGTTCTTCGAGCGCAAAATGACCTCACTGTGCCACTCACCTGTACCTCCTTCGGCACACATCAGATAGTAGTACTTGCCTACCTTGAACAAATGCGGGCCTTCTATCCATATAGGTCTCTCCTGAACATGTGTTCCTCCACGCAGGATTTCCACCTGATTGCCTATCACGCTGTCACCTTCCACACTGAACCTATGGCACATTATACTGCGCTGTCCTTCGTAGTCATGGCCGCCTACAGGCTCGTCATTGTTCACGATATAGCCTTTTCCATCCTTGTCAAAGAAGAAAGAGGGGTCTATTCCGCCCACCTTTCTTAAATATATAGGCTCGCTCCATCCCTTTTCCGGGTCTTTACTCTTCACGTAGAAGTTTCCCGCCCCTACGTTAGTGGTTATCATATAGAACGTCTTGTTCTTCTCATTATAACTTATTGCCGGTGCATAAATGCCACCACTGACCCTTTGTTTCGTCAGCGGCACTTGGCTTTCGCGATCCAACACATGGCCTATGCTCTGCCAGTTCACCAAATCCTTACTCTTATATATAGGTACTCCCGGAAAGAAGGTAAACGAAGAATTTACCAGATAATAGGTATCTCCTTTGCGGCATATAGACGGATCCGGCGCAAAACCGGCCACAATCGGGTTAAGATACTGCCGGGTCTGGTCATAGTTCTTACTGAACCGCACATCATCACCTTTATAGGAGAAATAGCCAAAAGTCGCTTCATTCTGTGCGAATGAAGTCAATGTTGCCGCAGAGGCAAGGATAATGGATAATAGTTTCTTCATAATCAATCCCAATCCGCAAGGCCTGCCCGCCTATTCTCCAACACGAGAGAAGGCGGAACAAAGGTCTTGATGGATCAAATTCTTTATTATTACATTATTATATATATGTTTATCGATATATTTAGGTTTTTTCTCCGTCACCGGTCAATCAGCAACAGACAAGCAGTCTTAGAGAGTCAAGTAACACACCCGACCGAATCCTGACGCTTCAGGATTCTGTTCTCGTCGGATGCTTACTAATCACTAGTTGCATCAAAGGCAACTATACTAACTAACTAATACTAACTACTCGTTTTTCTAAAACTGTTGCAAAGGTAATAATTCAAATCGAAAAGTATTTCTCGATTAGTACCATTTATATTTAATTCTGTTTCATTTTTCACTTTTTTTCTTCTTCAACCCGACCTTTTCCCATCTTTTAGTGCAAATTGTTACATGAGAAAAAGTTTTGAGTACAATTTGGAAAATCAAATCCATACATTATACATAACTTTGCAAGCGAAATTAAAAGTCACCACGACAATGAAACAACTTAAAGACGGTAAAACTTTTATTTATTATATTTTCCAATTCACTAAAACCATTATTTAGTTATGAAAGCAAAACGATTACTAAACCTTGGAATGATGTTGGCTTGCGGCCTCAGTATGCAAGCACAGACCAACGTCTTCCACGAGAGTTTCGACGCAGAGCAGGCTAAACAGCCAACAGATGTGGCGTGGTATGAGTTCGTCAACAACCAAGAAGGGGATGAACGCACCATAAACACAACTGAAGCCTATGCCGGCGCAGGGTGTATGAACTTCTTCAATGCAGCCATTGACACCACATGGTGGCGTCGTGCCATCAAATTCCGCAACCTTCCGTTGCAGGAAGGCAAGAGTTACCGCCTCAGTTTCCGCTTCAAAGGCGACAACACATGGAACATTGACGGTACAACCACAAACAAGAGCAAGATGAATGTCGCGCTGATGCAGGGCGTTGAGGAAGCAGACATCCCTATGCTCGACGCAAACGGCAACGAGTTCAAGTACGAATTATCATACTTCAACGCAGAGCAGTATGAGAAGTACACCAAGATGTTCTACTTTGCAAGCGAAGCGCTGCAAAAGAGTACTTACGCAGAAAAGAACCCTGACAAGGATCCTTTGGCTGACAAATACTTCGCAACATTCAACATCTACAACCCCGGCGAATACTATCTGGACGAGGTAGACCTCTCAGAAAGCCCGATAGCAGGCGTTGATTTCGGAGGAGATGTTATCCGTGTTGACTTCGGTTATGCCACAAACATCACCGACCTTGTAAAGAGTAGCGCCATTGGCCGCGTTCTTATGCCGACAGACTGTGCCTCAGTCACACTCAACGGTACAGAAGTTGCAGTAGACGGTGTTGAACTTCAGGCCGACGGTTATATGTACATATTCCTTGCTGATGAGTCATTTGAGAGTGGCGACAACAACAAAATAGAGATAGCATTCAAGAATCCTACTGACGAATCATACCAGGTGAAGTACAAAGGCACTCTGGCACCGGAAGGGGCAGCAGTTGATTTCTCTGGAGAAGTTGGCGAATACAACGAAAGTGTGTCTGAAATCACATCTTTTGCATATACAGAACCTGACGTAACTTCAACATTACCAGAGAACGGTTCTTTCGCACTTGACGAGAGCATGACCGAAGTTTCATTCACATTCGACAAGCCTGTACTCACAGTTGACGATAATGATCAGCCTCTTGTAGTCAAGCTCAACGGTTCCGAAGACCTCGTCCTCGCTACAGAAGCGCCTGCAGAAGGTGGTGTAAACACACTGACTTTCAAGCGTCAGGGCGGCCAAGCCTTCCCTAAAGGTTCTTATACTGTAACACTTGAAGGCGTAACATCTACAAAGATAATCAAGTCAAGCAAGACTTTCACACTTGATTTCGAAACAGGTAAGATGCAGCTCGCGGAGACTGTCTATACAGACCTCTTCACCAATCTCCTCCAAGGTCAGGCCAGCGGACAGCCGACAGGATGGACCATCATGGTAGGCGGAGGGAACTGGACAGGCGGCAATGCCAAGGCTGACAATGGCTCTGGATGCCGTAACTTTATTGCTACAGGTTCCGACGGTAACCCTTACACTGCATTCTATCTCTGTGACCGTGATGGATATACATATATGCAATATGGTGATAAGGAAGATGCACGCATCACACTCCCTGCCGGCGACATAGAGTTCAGCATCATAGCTATCGGACACGAGGCTGCTGCCCGCACGCTCGAATACCGTCTTGAAGACATGGACGGCAATGAGGTGCTCCGTGCTAATGGTACAACATCTGTTCAGGCTGAAAACTTCACAACGATTGAAGCTGCCGGAACTATCTCCGCAAAGTTCAACAATCCTAAGGAGCAGAACTTCATCCTTAAGATACACGAGCCGGACGGCGGCTTTACTGCTGCACGTGTGCTTGGCTTCAAGGCAAGGAGCTATACTATGACTCCAGGCGAATCAACCGAGGCAGAAATCGCTTTTGAAGACAAAATCTACGGTGGTAAAAACGCTGTTGCAACCAAGGACAATACCGCTCCTACCGAAGGTACGGGCTGGTCACTGTACCAGGACGGTGCAAAGCGCACACCAGGACAGGACTATAACTATAACGGCACACGTATCTTCTCTCTTAGCGTAAAGAATATGAGTTTTGGTTACTACACCAACGGTGGTTGGCCAAACAACTATGTCATCTACGGTGAGGGCAACGAGGAAGGAACAGAACCTTTACTCCACCTGAAGTCCGGCCGTCATCAGTTCACATACTATGCTGCCAACTGGAAAGAAGCCAGCGCAAATTCAGGCAAAGACCACATCGTTTATTTCGAATTGGGCGACAAGGCCACTGCAACCAATGTCTATACACGCGAGGACAAGATAGTAAACTGCGACATGAACGGTAACCGTAGCGCAAGCGTATCACCCCAAATGATACAGTTCACGGTGAACATTCCGACAGAAGGTGACTACACAATGAAACTCGGCGGAACCACTGAGCAACTCATAGGTAACTACAAGATTGAGAAACTCGGTTCACAGACCGCTTACTACTTAGGACTTATCAAAACAGCAAGAGGCCTTGCCATTGAGGAACTCAAGACAAGCGAAGACGCTGCATACAACGGAACTTCAAAGACTGCGCTTCAGGCATCAGTTGACAAGTACGAAGATTTATCTTCAATCACAACTCCTGCCCAAGCAAATGCGGCAAAGTCTGAATTGGAGACACTGACAAAGACAATGGCAACACGCCGTGAATATGTTTCACGTTATGGCACAGCACTCCAGAGTGCAGCTACACTTCTTTCTGAAGTAGGTGAAAAGGCCGATGCTGGGGAAGAAACAGGACACGCTGCAACAAAGTATGCACAACTCGAAGCGTTCACTGCTCTTGAGGCGGTTTACCAGACATACTCTGAAAAGACAGCGCAACAGCTTGAGGACGCAGAACTCATTTCTGCTACATCTGACATAGAGAACAACACAACATGGCTCACAAACATGAAGAACAAGTGTGTCGCTCTCCTTACAAAGCAACTTGTTGATGCAGCGGCAACGCTCGTAAAGTATGACGAAACCATGACGAACAACGAACAGGTTCTCGCTGCCGGCAACGCCCTCACTGACGATCAGGTTATGGCCAACATCCTCAAACTGCGCATTACAAAGGCTATCTATGAGAAGTGTGCAGGCGAAGGCAACCCATTCTCTGTCTTAGACCAAGAAATAATGGAAGAAGTGGCAGACTCTATAAACCTTGCTTGCTTCATCCAGAACGCCAACCTCTACACCACAGAGATTACTCCTAACAGAACCCTCACCGACCCGAAGAACCTGCCAGGCTGGAACATCAACCAGATTAAGGGTACCCCAGGTCTTGAAGTAAGCTGGGTAGCATGGAATGCAAACAAGTATTGCCCTGTCAATAACCAGTATCTCATCTGCGGATGGTACAGCGAATGGGACATCAACCAGATGGTAAACAACCTCCCTGTAGGTAAATACCGCTACGTAGCCTCTACACAGGACCGTGGATTCGCTGACACTTCCAATGACAAGAAAGCGGCTCTTGCTACAAGAGACCACTGGACTGCTACAGGTAACACCGGCGAAGGCGAAGTATTCTCTTACATCTATTGGAAGGTAGGCGAACAGACTGACTCTATCGGCTATGACATCACCAACCAGGGCCAGTATTTCGGTTTCACCGATTGTAACTCAAAAACATTCAACATTCCTGCAACAGGCGAGGCAAACACCGGCGAAGTGACCATCGGTTCACACGCTCTTGAATTCCAGTCACAGGCATCCATTGACGCATTCCGCCTCTACATGGTAGGCAAAGACGCATCATTCGACTATGCCAATGCTGCAAAGAAGATTGAAGAAGACATCACTGGCGTTGAAAATGTTGCCGGTGCACCTGAAGGAGAACCTGTAAGTGTACGCTTCTATGACCTCAGCGGTAAGATGACAACACAGCCTCAGGGTATCACCATCAAAGTTGCCAATTACAAGAACGGCTTCATAAAGGTGTCAAAAGTGCTGGTAAAGTAAAACTACCGGAGACTCCGTTCTCTGAATAAACACCAAGTAGGCTGCATCAAAATGATGCAGCCTACTTTTTTTGTATATTACCCTCTCCGCAATCGTGCCCTAATCACATTATAAAAGTGCCCTGATTACATTGTAAAAGTGCCTTGATTACATTGTGATTTGGGCACTTTTACAACGCGATAACCAAGTACTTGATAAAATACGACTTACAAATACGGTATTTCGTGCAATTATGAGCCAATACTACCGCTTTATGTAACAACAGCAAAACTGTATGTAACATTTTGAAAACTATATTATGGCAGTTTTTACTAACTTTGCAACACAAAACCTAAAACAAACAAAGAATAAATGAACAAGCCAAAACGATTTCTCAACCTCTGCATCATAGCTGTAGCCTGTGTACTCGGTTCCAACGCTGCCGACACGTTTGTGACTTTCAGCCAAGGCGACATGAAGTTAAGTTCGACCAACGACAAATTCTCCATCTGCATCAGCAACGATGACAATACCGGAGTGAAACTTGCGGCACAGAATCTCACCACCGACTTCAACAAGGTGTGTGGGGCGACTGTCACAATATCCCCCACCCCGTCACAATGCCGCATCGTGATAGGGACACTTGGTTCCTCTGCCATCAACGGATTGGTAAAGACACATGGAATAGACGTTTCTGCACTGAAAGGCAAAAGGGAGAAATACATCATCGGCATGACAGACGGTGCAAACCCGATGCTATACATAGCAGGCAGCGACCGACGCGGCACCATTTACGGCATCTACGAGCTGAGCCGCCAGATTGGTGTATCGCCATGGTATTACTGGATGGATGCACCGATAAAGAAACAACAGAACATATTCGTGAAACGCGGACAATACACTGACGGCGAACCGGCAGTGCGCTACCGCGGCATATTTCTCAACGATGAGGCACCATGTCTCACGTCATGGGTAAATAATACATTCGGGACAAGATACGGAGACCACCGTTTCTACGAGAAAGTATTTGAACTGATACTGAGATTAAAGGGCAACTACATCTGGCCGGCAATGTGGGGATGGGCATTCTATGCTGATGACCCGCTTAACTCAAAGACAGCGGACGACATGGGCGTAATGGTCGGAACAAGCCATCACGAGCCGATGAGCCGCTCACAAAAGGAATGGCACGGCCATTCTGACAATCCGAACACCGAGCCACAGGACTTGAAGAGCCGCCAGCAGGCCGGTGGCAAATGGGACTATGCCACCAACAAGGCTAACCTTGACCGTTTCTGGCAAGGTGGCGTGGAACGGAACAAGAACACCGAAGACATCATAACAATAGGTATGCGCGGTGACGGAGATATGGCAATGAGCGAGGAACGCAACGTGAAACTGCTGGAATCAGTGGTAGATAACCAGCGCAAGATTATAAGCAAGGCGCGTGGCAAGGCCGCAAAGGATGTGCCACAGTTATGGGCTTTATATAAAGAGGTGCAGGATTACTATGATGACGGCATGCGTGTGCCTGACGATGTGACCATGTTGCTGTGTGATGACAACTGGGGCAACGTGAGAAGAGTGCCTAACGCTAAGGAGAGAAAGCGCAAAGGCGGATGGGGACTGTACTACCACGTGGACTATGTGGGCGCACCGCGGAACTCGAAACTAATCAATGTCACCCCGACACAGAACATGTGGGAGCAGCTTTCACTGGCTTACGACTACGGCATTGACCGTCTGTGGATTCTGAACGTCGGCGACTTGAAGCCGATGGAGTACCAGATACAACTGTTCATGGACATTGCATGGAACCCGAAGGCACCGGAATTTATGCCTGACAACAACAATGTAATGTCGGCACTGACAGACCACACAAGGCAGTTCTGCGCACAACTGTTCGGAGAAAAGCAGGCTTATGAGGCTGCACGGATACTGAACCTGTGCTGCAAAATGAGCGGACGTTGCACACCGGAGATGCTGGATGCCACGACATACGACCTTGCCTCAGGAGAGTGGCAGCAGGTAATAGACGAATACAAGGACCTGGAGATTGCGGCACTGCGCCAGTATGCCACGCTGTCAGCGGATGAGAAGGACGCGTATTTTGAACTGATACTGTTCCCAACACAGCTGATGTGCAACCTGCACCAGATGTATTATGCGCAGGCTATGAACCATTACCTGAACAAGAAGGGGGACATGGCCATGAACGAATGGGCGGACAAATGCGAGGATTTCTTCAGAAGAGACGGACAACTGATGGCACAATATAATAAGGAAACAGCCGGAGGCAAGTGGAACGGAATGATGACACAGAAGCATATAGGCTACACTTCATGGAACGATAACTTCCAAAAGGACATTATGCCGAAGCTTTTCCGCAGCAAGGACACCAACAGTGGATTCCAAGAGGACGGCAACGGATATATAGCCATGGAGGCCGAGCACTATAACAGCAAGAATGACGGAGCGGAAGCCAAGTGGACCGTGATACCATATATGGGAAGGACACGGAGTGCAATGACGCTGATGCCGCAGACAGGCAGTGTGGAAGGGGCATCGCTGACTTACCGGTTCAAGACTGACAAGACAACGGCTTCGGTTGCAAAGGTACACATTGTCACCCGGTCAACGCTTGATTTCCTGAACAAGGGAGGCCTGACATACTCCGTTTCTGTTGACGGTTCCAATCCAAAGACCGTGAACTTCAACAGCGACATGAACGAGAAACCAGAGAACATTTACGACAAATACTACCCCACAGTAGCACGCCGCGTGATTGAAAAGACCGTGGAACTGCCGTTGGGCAATGCCGATGACGGCGTACACACGCTGACATTCAAGCCTAACGACCCGGGAATAGTGCTGGAGAAGATTGTCGTTGACCTTGGAGGATACAACAGACAATATCTGTTCGGCAAGGAGTCACTGCGGAAATAGATACGCACAGCCGTGCGTATCACCCGCTGCGGCATACATATAATTACGAAATGACTAAAACATAACATCTATGAGATTCTTTACATTAATCCTTATCACATTCATCTGCAATGCCTTTGCCTTTGCAGATGCGCCACTGCGCCGACCTATCAGTGCCAGCCAACCGGCATGGTTCGTACACATCGACAACTGGAATGATGCTGACCCGCAGAAGATTATCGACCTCATTCCGGAGGATATAAAGCCCTTTGTGGTGTTCAACATATCCATGTCCATATCCCACGACGAGACAACCGGAGAGTTTAACCGTGTGCCTGACGGCTACAGCACGGCACGTTCGTGGCTCAGAGCATGCGCCGAGAACAACGTATGGGCCATGGTACAGTGTGCAAGCGGCGGCTTCAGCCACTTCTCCGAGACTGACCTGCGTTTTTATGAGGAGCTGTACCGGGACTATCCTAACTTTATAGGCTGGAATTACGCCGAACAATTCTGGGGATTTGACGACAAGTTCTCTTGTTCTTTTGACGAACGTCTGAGCCATTTCGCTGACTTGATGAAGTTAGCACGCAAATATGGTGGCTACACCTGCATCAGTTTCTGTGGCAATATATGGAGTCTTCCACTGAGCCCGCTGGCCATGATGAAGAGAAGTACGGCATTTGCAGAACAGGCAGCAGCCGCTCCGCAGAACCTTATAATATGCGACAAGTACACTATGTCTTCAATGTTCTACGAGTATGAGAGCATGAACTTCGGCTCATTCGTAGCAGGTTATACCACAAACTTCGGCATACGCTTCGACCAATGTGGCTGGAATGCCGAATTGGATGGCGAGAAAGACAATATGCCTGCGGCTGCAGGCGCTGCGCCCGTGTTGAACAACTGGCTCATTAACGGCGGAACCGTGAACGATGGGCCTGAGTTGATATGGCAACAGGACTTCAAGACGGGTGGAACACAGACGTTGGAGGACGGCTACAAGTCACGTGTGTTCACACGTTTTCCACAGTTTGACAACGTGAGCATTGACCTTTACCGCAAGATTCTGGACGGAACGGTACGCATACCGACACGTGAAGAGGTGATAGAACGTAACAAACTGGTACTCGTAAACGACGTGAATACCGGTGTAAACGAACTTGTTTATGGTGCGCCAGAAACGCTCTATGACGGACTTTACAACATGAATGATGCGGAACATCACATGGATCAGAAGAACTGGTTCAAGAAATCAGGACGCTATCCTACCATACCCGTAGTACCGGCATTGGTTGACGGTCTCGCGAACTCAATACATACGCAGGTGCTTCGCTCCCAAATAGACAAGAGATGGAGCACGATAGCAAAGAAACAGGCGGAGTTTAACAGTCTGTTCCCTGAGGAATACACCGGCAATGCCTTTGCAGGAAGAGTGGAAAACCGCTGGCTTGTATATAACCCTTTGAAGTCAGGGGCGACCGCAAAGGCCAACATACCGCTGCAATACAATACATGTAAGGATGTGACTCTGACGATGTCGCAGTACACAACATGCCTGATGAAGGAGACAACGGACAGCATACGCCTCTATCTTACAAACTATCGCACGGATGTTACGGCACTTAAGAACGACACAATAACCATTTCCGGTGCATCGGCACAGCCTGTATTCACATGGAAAGACCGCGCAAGCCACAACGCAAGCAACATAGTGAAGCAATCATGGGAGAACGGTGTCTTCACACTTGTCATTGCGCACAACGGCCCTATGGACGTGAACATATTGTGTTCCGGCAACGAAACCGGCAAGAAGACGCCTGTGGCTGACCGGCAGTTGGTTACACCAGAGAAGCCGGCACAGTATAATGGTGCCATAACACACGAGTGCGAGGATTTTGATTATAAGAATACCAACGGCTACAAACTGGCACCTTACGCACTGAACACAATAAAAGGCTTCCACGCTTTGGGCTACCATGAATTCGGAACGGCAAGCTCTGCCATCATCAGAGACACATTCACGGTTCAGCAAGAGGGCAACTATGACGTGACGGTACGGTACAATGCACCTACCGGAAGACCGCAGTTGCGTCTCTACATAGGGGGAAAATACAGACTAATGACACTGCCTAAGACCGCCACTGGAGAGTGGAAGGAATACACTGTAAGCGGTATGGCATTCGCAGATGGCAAGAACCAGGTTGTAATAAGGTCATACAACAACTACTATAACGTATTACTTGACCAGATAACAGTCAGCAATCCTGACTATAAGCCGGCTTCTTCACTCAACGTTGACCGCTATGCGATAACCTACAACGCATACAAGGACGGGACAATGACGGACAGTGTATATGTCAATGCACAAAGTCTCAACGGGCAGATGAGCATCGTTACCGATGGAGAATTTGCAGTTTCCACAAGCCGCGACGGTGATTTCACAAAACAGTTGGCACTTTCTCCCGATGAAAACGGCAACATCAAAGACTCCATTATATATGTAAGGATAAACAGCATTGCCGCAATCGGCACGTATAATGGTAGCGTCACTTTCTCGGCTGATGGTTGTTTGGACCACGTTCTGACACTGACCGGAGTGGTAAACCCACGCCCTGTGACTCTGGTTTATGACTTCTCAAATGACGTTGCCAAGACATACGCAACGACACCGCCTGCCAATGGCATTTCTATTCCTAAGGGTTCTACATCCACTGCCGGCGTAGTGTCATACAAAGGCAGCAACGCTCTTAAGACATATTCTGCTGGTGGGCGCAACGGTTCGGGTGCACTTGACCTTGACAGGTTTACATCTCAGTCCACGGACTACAGCGTTACATGGAAGCAATACAACGGTACCGCCGATGATTACAAGGTGGGCATGATGCTAAGAGGCGGCAGTATCGTCGGAACTGCTACCCAAGGCTATTCCCAAGGCTTCAGAGAAGGTTATCTTTTCATTGTATATAACCACCCTTCATCATCAAATACAGAGTTCCGCATATATAAATCAACGGCTAATACAAACCTGAACATGATGACGAACCAAGGTGCTTCCATCATGCCTGCAACCGGTTCACCGACATGGTACAGGGCAACAGCGACTGGAAGCGGAACAGTTACCCTCACATTTGAGTACTCAACAGATGGCGAGAACTGGACAGTGGTAGCACAGACGGTAGACTCAAGCAACGCATTCAACAGCGGTAGCACGCAGATTGCATGGGGACTGGCAGCAATGCAGAACTCTTTCATGCTTGATGACATCACATTTGAAGGTGTAACGTATGACCCTACCTCCATAACCAACACCCTACAACCTGTAACCAACAACCAAAACCCTGCCATATACAACCTTAACGGCCAGAGAATACAGACCATGCAGCAGGGGAATATATACATTGTCAACGACAAAAAGATAATAAAGAAATGAAAAGACTGATTATTTCACTCTTTGCCTGCCTGTTCCTGCAGATGTATAATGTATCTGCATGGATAGGAATGGCAATGCCTAAACTTCACATTGAGGGCAGAAACCTCGTGGACGAGAGTGGCAACAAGGTCCTGCTTCATGGCTTTGCGCAGACATACAGCCCCTGGTTCAACGAACAAGGGAAGTTCTGGACGAACTACAATGTAAGCCAATGCCTGTATTATAACAAGACAAAGATAATGGGACTGCTTTCAAAAGGCTGGAAAGTGAATTGGATTCGCCTCCACATGGACCCCTATTGGAGCAATACTCCGGGCGTTTCCACAACGGGAGAGAATGACATTTCCGCCTTCAGCATGGAGCGTTTCAAGACCTATTTCGAGTCAGTGTTCTTGAAAATGGCAACTTATGCCGAGGCGAAAGGACTGTATGTGGTAATGCGTCCGCCCGGAGTATGCCCCGAAACAATAGCCCCCGGCGATGCGTACCAGAAGTATCTGATACAGGTATGGACCCATGTTGCAAAGCGGATGGTAGAAACCGGCAACACGACTTATATGTTTGAACTGGCCAATGAGCCTATAACAGTGAATGGAAGCATAACTGATTTCTTTCAGGAAATAGTCGATTCCATCCGCGCCACAGGCTGTAAAAACATTCTGTGGATACCTGGTTCGGGCTATCAAAGCGACTATCGGGCATTTGCAAGCAAACCCATCAAGGGCGAAAACATAGGCTATGCCGTCCACGCTTACCCCGGTTGGTACGGCAGTGACGCCGAAGTGGAGAGTGCAGAAGAAACCGGTGACGTTTCAGGTGGAGGTTACAAAGGCTTCCTTAACGGCTGGAACGAGAAGGTAAGATGTGTCGCAGACTTCGCCCCCATACTCGTAACAGAGATGGACTGGGCTCCGAAGAAATACGGAGCATCATGGGGTAAGTCCATCACCGGCACACGTGGAGACAGTGGATTCGGTGCTAATTTCAAGTATATGTGTGACCTTACCGGCAACGTCAGCTGGCTTTTGTTCACCGGTCCTGACCTGATGGAGAAGTATATTGACGCTGCCGACGACGGAGAAACGTTCCTTACAGATCCAGAAGCATGCGCACGCCCCATCTACCGCTGGTACAACGACTATGCAGCAGAATGGCCTGCCGGACAGACTGAGGCCTCACAGCGCATCGTTTCGCTGGAACTCGGATG
>CAZPNC010000059.1:0-13802 GCA_964587945.1 uncultured Prevotella sp.
CGTCAGTCTTATGGTCAGCAAGTACCTCTACTACGTCAGGCACTGAGATTTCAAGAATGACATTCATTCCTCCCTTTAGGTCAAGACCCAGGCCTATCTGTGTTTCCTGACAACTTTGGTAGGAATAGACGCCGAGATACTTCACGGAGTCCTTGTAGTTCTGCGCAGCGATAGGGTCGCTGATCTTGGCTGCCTGCGCGTCATAGTAACTCGTGGCTGCCGAGAACGACAAATAGAAGATGCTTGCAAACGTCAATAATATGGCGGTTACAATTACAATTCCTTTGTTTTGCATTTTTGTTTAAGTTGTTATTATTTGTTTTTTTTGTTTTTTCTTTCTGGATATTTCGGCATCCTGACAGATATGACGGATGCGTCAATGTGCCATTGACATGTTTTTCTCCTGTTGTGGAAGTACTGCCGGAAGGGTGCTATGCGGGTATCCGAACATAGAGAATGCGTGCAAAGTTAATAAAAATCTGTGATATTACGAAATATTAACCTGACAAACTTGCGTTTTTTTATAAAAAAGTCTGATATATATAAAAAAAGAGGTGTGAAAGTATCAAATAGGCATTGCCTTGTGGTATGATAAAAAGAAAAGTTCCCTGCTATCATTTTCTGATAGCAGGGAACTGATATTTAAAGCGGGTTTTGCTCTTTCTTAAATGCTAATGCCCTTTGCGAGCCTTAGCGTTTCGTGCTTTTTAGTTTGCGCGGTGGCTGTTCTTCAGTGAAGTAAGTCCACAAACTGCTGAAACTACTACCATTGCAAGCATAAGCACTGTTGCGAAATTTGTTAACATCATAACTTTTTCCTTTCTCTAATTTTAACGGGGTCGCTTGGCATCGCTGCTTTACAGCCCCTTTGTTTAACTTGTTATCCTGTGAATCTTTGTGATTCCCAATCCCCTCTTTTTGGGGTTCTTTTCTTTTTCTGATGCAAAGGTAATCATAATTGTGTGCGCACACAAACGTTTTGTCATATTTCTTTTGTTTTGTGCTCTTTATTTGATTTTGGTCAAAGGTGGGGATGATTGGAATGTGATTTCCGTCTTTTTTCTGTCATTTTTCTTGTGATGTGCTACCCGACATTTTTGTGGCGATAACATTGTTTGCGTTCCTTTTATAAAAAAAAGATCGGCATTGCGTAACGCATCACAAGGGTAAGTAAGTGGACAAAATTAGTTTTGTAATATTCTTTTATTGAAGTCGTTGATTATCAGTGGCGCTCGGCACGCAGTGACGCTTGCCTAAGCAAGAAACAACCAAACAACAATAATACTAAACAACAACTTACCATATTAATTTGGGCATTTCTACTCAGCAAAAGGGGCACGATAACACGATAAACTCAATGCGTTTACCATGTTATCATGCCCCCTTTACTGCCTATGTCTGTCATAAAACAGCTTTATCCATTCTTTAGCTGTTAATTTGCCATCTGTTATGAAATGAAATCCGGCAAGTTTAATGAATGTGATAGGCATAAACAAGAAAAGCCTCCACATTAACTGTGGAGGCTTCTTGCTATGATTTGTCTGTTCGATAAAATCGTGTGCTGAAACTATACCTTTATTTCAACTTCAACACCTGAAGGGAGGTCAAGCTTCATCAGGGCATCGATAGTTCTTGTTGTAGAACTGTAGATGTCAATCAGACGCTTGTAGTCTGAAAGTTGGAACTGTTCACGGCTCTTCTTGTTAACGAAGGTAGAACGGTTTACGGTGTAGATACGCTTGTGTGTTGGAAGTGGAATAGGTCCGCTTACAATAGCGTCTGTAGCCTTTACGGCCTTTACAATCTTCTCTGCTGACTTATCCACGAGAGTGTGGTCATAAGACTTCAGTTTGATTCTGATTTTCTGACTCATGCTGTCTTTATTTTAATAATGTGTATATAGGAAAGAGTATGGGTAGTCCGTAAAGAGTCATTTACTCACGTCCTCCCATTACTCTTGTTTTTTTTATACGAGATCTGCGCGACCGTTAGCCTCTTCAAGGATAGCTTTTGCGATAGAACTTGATACAGGGTCGTGGTGATCATACTCCATAGATGAAGTGGCACGACCTGAAGTGATGGTACGGAGAGCTGTTACGTAACCGAACATCTCTGCCAATGGAACCATCGCCTTTACGATGCGTGCACCGCTACGAGCTTCTTCCATGCCCTGAACCATGCCACGGCGCTTGTTAAGGTCACCGATAACGTCACCCATGTTCTCTTCTGGAGTTACAACCTCAACCTTCATGATAGGTTCCATAAGAACCGGACCTGCCTTAGGACAAGCATTCTTGAAAGCGTTGCGGGCTGCAAGTTCGAATGACAACTGGTCAGAGTCAACCGGGTGGAAGCTACCGTCAATAAGAGTAACCTTCATGCCTGTTACAGGATAGCCGCCAAGTACACCTGCCTTCAGGCAGTCAAGGAAGCCCTTCTGCACTGCAGGGATGAATTCCTTAGGAACATTACCGCCCTTGACCTCATTGATGAACTGGAGATCGCTCTCCTTGTAGTCCTCGTCTTTAGGACCGACGTTAACGATGATGTCAGCGAACTTACCACGGCCACCGGACTGCTTCTTGTAGACCTCACGGAGATTGACCTCCTTAGTGATGGCCTCCTTGTAGTTAACCTGTGGCTTACCTTGGTTACATTCAACCTTAAACTCACGTCTCAGACGGTCAATGATGATGTCGAGGTGAAGCTCACCCATACCGGAGATAACGGTCTGTCCAGACTGTTCATCAGTGTGTACGGTGAATGTAGGATCCTCTTCTGCAAGTTTTGCAAGACCATTGTCCAGTTTCGCGATGTCTGCCTGTGACTTAGGCTCAACAGCGATAGAGATAACGGTGTCAGGGAATGTCATTGATTCCAGAACGATAGGGTGGTCTTCATCGCAAAGAGTGTCACCTGTACGTATATCCTTGAAACCTACGCCTGAGCCGATGTCACCTGCACCGATAACCTCAACAGGATTCTGCTTGTTTGAGTGCATCTGGAACAGACGGCTTACGCGCTCCTTCTTGCCGGAACGTGGGTTGTAGACGTATGAACCAGCCTCAATCTTACCGGAATAAACACGGAAGAACACGAGACGGCCAACGTATGGGTCGGTAGCGATCTTGAACGCAAGAGCCGATGTAGGCTCATCGTCAGAAGGCTTACGGTCCTCTTCTTCTTCAGTAGAAGGGTTGGTGCCAACGATATTCTCGGTATCCATTGGTGAAGGCAAGAAAGCACAAACATAGTCAAGCATTGTCTGTACGCCCTTGTTCTTGAAAGAAGAACCACAAATCATAGGTACGCACTGCAGTGCGATTGTGCCCTTGCGGATAGCTGTGATAATCTCTTCCTCAGTGATTGTTGAAGGGTCATCGAAATATTTCTCCATGAGAGACTCGTCGAATTCAGCGGCAGCCTCAAGGAGTTTGTCGCGCCATTCGTTGCACTCGTCAATCATGTCAGCTGGAATCTCGTCAACCTCATATTCAGCGCCCATTGTCTCATCGTGCCAAAGGATAGCCTTCATCTTGATGAGGTCAACAAGACCCTTGAAGTTTTCCTCAGCACCGATAGGGCAGCAGAGGTTTACCGGATTAGCACCAAGAACGTCCTTCATCTGCTTGATTACGTCATAGTAGTCAGCACCGGAACGGTCCATCTTGTTTACGTAACCCATACGTGGAACATTGTACTTGTCAGCCTGACGCCATACAGTCTCAGACTGTGGCTCAACACCACCTACTGCACAGTATGTAGCGACAGCACCGTCAAGGACGCGGAGTGAACGCTCTACCTCAGCGGTAAAGTCAACGTGTCCCGGAGTATCAATGAGGTTAATCTTATATTGGTCACCGTTATAGTTCCAGAAACATGTGGTAGCAGCAGAAGTGATGGTTATACCACGCTCCTGCTCCTGAGCCATCCAGTCCATAGTGGCACCACCCTCGTGAACCTCACCTATCTTGTGAGTCTTACCTGTGTAGAACAGGATACGTTCAGAGGTTGTTGTCTTACCGGCGTCAATGTGGGCCATGATGCCGATGTTACGAGTCAAATGCAAATCATGCTTAGCCATTTCTTATTCTCCTTATTTATATATTAGAAACGGAAATGAGCGAATGCACGGTTAGCCTCTGCCATACGGTGCATATCTTCCTTACGCTTGAAAGCACCACCCTGGTTGTTATAGGCATCCATGATTTCGGCAGCAAGTTTGTCTGCCATACCTTTACCTCCACGCTTGCGGGCGAAAGCTATAAGGTTCTTCATAGATACGGATTCCTTACGGTCAGGGCGTATTTCTGTAGGCACCTGGAAAGTGGCACCACCGATACGGCGGCTCTTTACTTCCACGTGAGGTGTGATATTGTCAAGTGCCTGCTTCCAAATGTCAAGGGCAGACTTCTCCTCATTCTGCATCTTCTCACCTACGGTGTTCAGTGCAGTATAGAAAATTTCATAAGATGTGTTCTTCTTTCCATCATACATGAGATGGTTGACGAACTTAGACACTTTCTGGTCTTTGTAAACGGGATCCGGCAGGATTACACGCTTCTTTGGTTTTGCTTTTCTCATTTTTGTCTTTAATAATCTTGCTGAGGTTGTTTTGTCTTTTCTGTCTTCAACGCCCACACTTGGGCATTTACTCAACCTTTCGTCTTAACAATCAGCAAAACGTTACTTTTTCTGTTTCCTTTTAATGGCGAAGTTTACTTCTTTGCGGCTTTTGGACGCTTAGCTCCGTACTTGGAACGACGCTGTGTACGGCTTGCCACACCTGCGGTGTCGAGTGTACCGCGGACAATGTGATAACGTACACCTGGGAGATCCTTTACACGACCGCCACGTACAAGCACGATAGAGTGCTCCTGAAGGTTGTGTCCCTCACCTGGGATGTAAGAGTTGACTTCTTTTGAGTTCGTCAGACGAACACGGGCTACTTTACGCATAGCCGAGTTAGGCTTTTTAGGGGTAGTTGTATACACTCGCACGCACACACCACGACGCTGAGGACATGAGTCCAAAGCTGGTGACTTGCTGTTGTATACAAGTACCTGCCTGCCTTTTCTTACCAATTGTTGAATTGTAGGCATTTTGTTCTTTTGTTTTGTTTATATATTTATTTTATTTGTATTCAATACATTAAACGGCCTGAACCGCGAATTGTAAGGCTGTTACATACCTTACGAGGTGCAAAGGTACGACTTTTTTCTGGATTGGCCTAACTTATACAAACAAAAGCACACGGCGGAATAATAATTTTAATTTTATTTAACCATAACCGGGCTCTTTTGGTGTAGGGCCGTTATTGGTGGTTGCTCCGCAGAATAGCTGTTTTTGGGTATTATGTAAGGCAAAAATATTTTGACGGACTATGGATATCTGACTAGTGCTTTGTGTCATGAAGCGGTGGTTGACATATATAATAGGATGTTGTCGGTAAGCGTTTTTATTGTCTTGTTTGCATCAATTTTAATACAAGAGTTTGTGGGTTTGAGGATTTTTGTGTATCTTTGAACCGGTTTTGCAAATATGCAACATCTAAAACGGATAATGGTAAGTACAGGAGGGCTTAGTGCCACTCTCTGTTTCTTTACTGTACACCTGTTGGTCAGGCCAGTGCTACTTCCGTCTACGATCGTAACGTTAATCAAGGCGACATCCAACAGGTATAAAACAAATAACGCTAATATTATGAGATACTTAACATTTACCAGTCTGCTAATCCTCTTGGCTTTTTCAATCCTCGAAACTTCCGCGCAAACGCAAAGGAACATAATCTACCGTTGTGCAAAAGGTGACATCTCCTATACTGAGCCGGTGCAGCAAAAGCAAAGTACTTCAAAGGCTGTGGGGAGCATACTCGGTTCGTTGCTGGAGTTGTCTGCAGGACAGACTACCTCGACAGAGAACCATCCTGAATATGCTGATGCCATACGTTCGGCCATAACAGGTGCCATTGGCAGTGCAAGGCGTATTAATGTCATTGACGGCAAGTTCATGCCGGGCGAATTGTCTGCTGATGAACCGGCTCTGTACTTTGACGGCAGCATATCGTCTATATCGACTACCAGACGTCTGCGCACGTGGGAGGATAACCAGAAAAAGGTACATGAGGATACGGAATACAAAGGTAACATTACGGCTACCATAAATATAAAGGATGCACACACCGATGCTGTGGTGAAGTCTATCAGCGTCAATTCCAGCTCTTATTCCGAATATTGGCTTGCTACATCCGACAAGGCCTTGGGTTACACCATAGATAACATGAAGGCGCAAATCATCAATGCCTTGAACTATGCTTACCCGCTCTATGCCTCAATAGTGGAGAGCGCCACTGCCAAGAAGGACAAGCAGAAAGAGGTGTATATCGACCTCGGTGCGCCTTCCGGCGTATATTCCGGTCTTCATTTCACGGTGTATACCGTACAAACCATTGCCGGCAAGGAGGCGAAGAAGGAGATAGGAAGGCTGAAAATAAGCGAGGTGATGGGTGACGAGATAAGTCTGTGCAAGGTTATACGCGGTGGCAAGGATGTTAAGGAAGCCATAGATAATGGTGCTACTCTGCTGATAACAAGCAGGGAATAAAGAACAGTGTATAACCTAATGGTATTACTAATACGGAAGAAGTGGAGCGTTTTTAAACAAAAAAACGCTCCACTTCTACTTCTTCCTCAATGGGTTATTGCATCAGGATGTTAGTATGCAATGATGAAAGTCACGACTCCGACATCTGTATTGTAATTCTTCAGAGTTATTTTTAGTTAATAAATTTGGTCGTTGTAGAAATAATATGTACCTTTGCAAACAGACGAAAACTCGGGGGTGCCCAAATGCTTACATATATAATAAGGTGTAAACATGGAGGCTGAGATTATACCCATTGACCTGATGCAGGTAACGCTGCCGTAGGAAATGAGAATGATTTTATCGTGAAAGATTATCCGGGTGATGGCATTTGTGCCGTTATCCGTTTTTTTATTTGTATGAATCAATAACCAAGAAAAGAACATGAAGATTTACATAAACAACAAGCCTGCGGAAACCGCTGCAACAACCCTTGAGGCACTTGCAGGCGAACTGAACTTGCCCGACCATGGCGTGGCTATGGCAGTTGGAACGCAGATGGTACAGCGCACTGCATGGGCTGATACGGTGCTGAAAGAAGACGACAGCATTGTCATTATAAAGGCAGCGTGCGGAGGATGAATGTCTGGCAAGTTGCAAGTTGTCAGTCACAAGTTATAAGTTGCTTGCGCTCCAGATAGCGCCTGCATTATGAATAACTTTTGAATGAACGACTTGTAACCTACAACCCATAACTTATAATTATACTACAATGCTCCAGTTTATATCACATTATACTGACAGGTATACTTATCTTGATTCCATACGCATGGCTCTTGACGGTGGATGCCGGTGGGTACAGTTGCGGATGAAGGATGCTACGGACGATGTTATGCGTCCGGTGGCGTTGGAGGCACAGCGCATGTGCCGGGATGCTGGAGCCACTTTTATAATCGATGACCATGTTACGCTGGTAAAGGAACTGCATGCTGATGGTGTACATCTCGGCAAAAAGGATATGCCGATAGCCGAAGCGAGAACGTTGCTGGGCAGCGATTGCATCATAGGCGGCACGGCAAACACGTTTGAAGACGTGAAAGCGCATAGCGAAGCAGGTGCAGACTACATAGGATGCGGGCCGTTCCGTTTCACTACAACGAAGAAAGGTCTCTCGCCAGTGCTTGGCATTGAAGGCTACAAGGACATCGTGGGAAAGATGAAGGCGGATGGCATAGACCTGCCGATAGTCGCCATTGGCGGCATAACGGAAGATGATATTCCTGAGATAATGCAGACAGGAGTGACAGGAATAGCACTGAGCGGCACCGTGCTTCATGCTGATGACCCTGCGGAGGAGATGGCGCGGCTGTTGGAAATAATGAATAAAGAATAACAATAACGAGCCGTCTTCCCGGCGGCTCTATCTAAAATAAAAGAAAGACAATGAGCAAATTAGTTATTGCGGGACGGGAATTTGATTCCCGCCTGTTCCTTGGAACAGGAAAATTCAACAACAATGTCCTGATGGCAGAGGCTATCAAGGCCAGTGAAACAGAAATGGTAACGGTGGCAATGAAGCGCGTGGAACTGGAAGACAAGCAGGACGACCTGCTCAGCCACATCACACAATACCCTAACATACAACTTCTTCCCAACACTTCCGGCGTGCGCAATGCAGAGGAAGCGGTGTTCGCAGCACAAATGTCACGTGAGGCTTTCGGCACAAACTGGCTGAAACTGGAAATCCATCCGGACCCACGCTATCTGCTGCCGGACTCAATAGAGACATTGAAGGCTACTGAACAACTCGTGAAAATGGGCTTCGTCGTACTGCCTTACTGCCAGGCAGACCCTACATTGTGCAAGCATCTGGAAGATGCCGGTGCTGCTACCGTCATGCCACTTGCCGCGCCTATCGGCACAAACAAGGGGCTGCGCATGAAGGATTTCCTGCAGATAATCATCGAACAGGCCACAGTGCCGGTGGTAGTGGATGCCGGTATCGGCGCACCGAGCCACGCTGCCGAGGCAATGGAGATGGGTGCAGACTGCTGTCTGGTGAACACCGCCATAGCCGTAGCAGGCAATCCGGTGCAGATGGCATTGGCATTCAAGGAAGCGGTGATAGCAGGACGCAGGGCATTCGAGGCCGGTCTCGGTGCCATAAGCGACTCTGCGGAAGCCAGTTCGCCACTGACAGCGTTTCTTAACTAACGTAAGCGGTTCATGGGGTTACCCCCTTTAATCATAACAACAGACTTATGCCAAAAGACAATAAAGCCTACGCCAAGAGAGAAAAGGCGTATATGACGGGAAAACTATTCCCCTCGGTGAAGGTAGGAATGACCAAAGTTAACCTTGCGCCGACAGTGAACAAGGACCGTAACGGAGTTCCGCACAGTGAGGACAATGCTCCAGTGTACATCTATGACACCAGTGGACCGTTCTCTGACCCTGACATTGAGGTTGACTTGAAAAAAGGTCTGCTGCGAATACGTGAGCAGTGGATTCTGGAACGCAACGATACCGAGCAGTTAACGGAAGTGACGAGCGATTATGGTAAGAAGCGTTTGGCCGACCATTCGCTTGATTCTCTGCGCTTTGAACATATACAACTGCCACGGAGGGCACAGAGCGGCAAGGCCATCACGCAGATGGCATACGCCAAAGCGGGTGTCATCACTCCCGAAATGGAATATGTTGCCATCCGTGAGAACATGAACTGCGCAGAACTTGGTATACAGACGCACATCACTCCGGAGTATGTACGCGACGAGATAGCACGCGGTCGTGCCGTCTTGCCGGCCAACATCAACCATCCCGAGGCCGAACCTATGATTATAGGCCGCAACTTCCTCGTGAAGATAAACACCAACATCGGCAACTCCGCCACCACTTCTTCAATAGAAGAGGAGGTAGACAAGGCGGTGTGGTCATGCAAATGGGGTGGCGATACGCTCATGGACCTTTCCACAGGTGCCAACATTCACGAGACACGTGAGTGGATAGTGCGCAACTGTCCCGTCCCTGTCGGCACCGTTCCTATCTATCAGGCATTGGAAAAGGTGGACGGCAAGGTGGAAGACCTGTCGTGGGAGGTGTACAAAGACACACTTATCGAACAGTGCGAGCAGGGTGTTGACTACTTCACCATACACGCCGGCATCCGCAGACAGAACGTACATCTGGCAGACACACGCCTTTGTGGCATCGTCAGCCGTGGCGGTTCTATAATGAGCAAGTGGTGCCTTCTGCACGACAAGGAGTCCTTCCTATATGAGCATTTCGATGACATTTGTGACATTGTAGCCCAATATGACGTGGCATTGTCACTGGGTGACGGTCTGAGACCTGGCTGTACGGCTGACGCTAACGATGCGGCACAGTTTGCGGAACTTGACACTATGGGCGAACTTGTGACCCGTGCATGGGACAGAAACGTGCAGGCGTTCATCGAAGGGCCCGGCCATGTGCCCATGCAGAAGATACGCGAGAACATGGACAGGCAGCTTGAGCATTGCCATGAGGCTCCGTTCTACACGCTGGGACCTATCGTTACAGACATCGCTCCGGGCTACGACCACATCACAAGTGCCATAGGCGGAGCGCAGATAGCATGGTTCGGCACTGCAATGCTGTGTTATGTCACACCTAAGGAGCATCTTGCACTGCCTAACAAGGAGGATGTCCGTGTGGGTGTCGTGACCTACAAGATTGCCGCTCATGCAGCAGACCTCGCTAAAGGGCATCCCGGTGCGCAGATAAGGGACAACGCCTTGTCAAAGGCACGCTTCGATTTCCGTTGGCGAGACCAGTTCCATCTGTCTCTGGACCCAGAGCGTTCATTGCAGTATTTTGAGGAAGCCGGGCACACTGACGGTGAGTATTGTACTATGTGTGGGCCGAATTTCTGTGCCGCAAAACTCACGCATGACTTACGGAGGTTATGATTTCATGGAATCAAGATATGACAGACAACTGGCATTACCAGAGATAGGCTGCGACGGACAGTGCAAACTGTCTGGGGCACGGGTTCTAATCATTGGCGTGGGGGGACTCGGTTCGCCCTTGGCAGCCTATCTTTCCGGTGCCGGTGTCGGCACAATCGGGCTGGTGGATGATGATGTCGTGAGTGTAAGTAACCTGCAAAGGCAGGTGCTTTATGACGAGTCACAGAAGGGCAAGCCCAAGGTCTTGTGCGCAAAGCAGCGGCTGGAGGCTCTCAACAGTGAAATAAATGTGGTGGCATACCACACAAGACTGACTGCCGACAATGCCAGGGAACTGATAGACCAGTATGACATTGTTGCGGACGGAACGGACAATTTTGCCGTGCGTTACATCATAAGCGATGTCTGCCGCGAGCAGAACAAGCCGTTTGTATATGGTGCTATCTGCGGGCTTGACGGTCAGGTGGGTGTGCTTTGCAAAGGCAAGGCAACGTACAGGACACTCTTTCCCGATGAGAAGGGAACGCTGTCAATGCCCCATCCGGGTAAGGCCGTGTTAGGAGTGACACCCGCAGTGGTGGGAAGTGTGGAGGCCAGTCAGGTCATACAGTTGGTATGCGGTTATGGTGAACCATTAATCGACCGTCTGTGGACTATCAATCTCCGCACGATGCAGTCGTTTGTGATAGATATATAAGAATAAAACGAGAAAGAAATGTTTTCAGAAGAGTTATTAAAGATAAGTTGGGATGAGACCACAGAGCGCATTGCTCAGATGACAGAAACGGATGTTCGCCGCGCTCTTGCAAAGGAACACCTTGACGTAAACGACTTCATGGCGTTGATATCGCCTGCCGCTGAGCCATATTTGGAGCAGATGGCGAAGATGTCCAAGAAATATACGGAGGAGCGTTTCGGCAGGACAATGTCAATGTTCATACCGCTATACATCACTAATTCATGCTCCAACTCATGTGTTTACTGCGGATTCCACCGCTCAAACCCAATGGCGAGGACTATTCTCACACCCGAACAGATAGAGGATGAATACAAGGCCATAAAGAAACTGGCACCGTTTGAGAACATTCTTCTGGTGACGGGAGAGAACCCAGCAAAGGCAGGTGTGCCATATCTGGCGAAGGCTATTGACATAGCAAAGAAGTATTTCTCCAACATCAAGATAGAGGTCATGCCACTGAAAGCCGAGGAATACTACGAACTGACAAAGCACGGACTGAACGGTGTCATCTGTTTCCAGGAGACATACCATCGCGACAACTACAACATCTACCATCCCGCAGGCATGAAATCGAAGTTCGAATGGCGTGTCAACGGCTTCGACCGCATGGGACAGGCAGGCGTCCACTCCATTGGAATGGGTGCGTTGTTGGGACTGGAGAAGGATTGGCGCACTGACGTTGTGATGATGGCGCACCATCTTCGCTATCTTCAGAAGCGTTATTGGAAAACGAAATACTCCGTGAACTTCCCACGTATGCGTCCTGCACAGAACGAAGGCTTCCACCCGAACTGCTATGTTTCCGACAGGGAACTGGCACAGGTGACGTTCGCCATGCGCATCTTCGACCACGATGTGGATATATCTTACAGCACACGTGAGCCACAGTTCATCAGGGATAATATGTGTACGCTGGGCGTAACGACCATGTCCGCAGAGTCAAAGGTCAACCCGGGCGGCTACCACACGTACCCTCAGGCACTGGAACAGTTCACTGTGTCTGACGGCCGCACCGCAGTTGAGATAAACAGCCGTCTGAAGCAACTCGGCCGTGAGCCCGTATGGAAAGACTGGGATGCCTCGTTTGATTTGTTCGGACGGCCATAACATAAACAAGGAAATCCGCAACCTATAATAAGGTAAAGGTGTTTACAACCATAATCATAACAAAGCCCGCATTCTTTGACGGTGAGGCAGACCGTATTGTCTGCCATCTGCGTCAGGGGAATGCGGGCTTTCTGCATATCCGCAAACCCGGTTCTACGGTTGAAGAGGTAGAAGCACTGCTTCGGGATATACCTGCAAAGTGGCACAGCCGCCTTGTATTGCATGACCATTTCGCCCTTGCGGTGAGATACGGACTGCATGGTGTCCATCTGAATTCACGCAACCCTCTGCCGCCAGACGGATGGCAGGGCAGTGTAAGCAGAAGTTGCCATTCGCTGGAAGAGGTGCTTGAATGGAAGGAACGCTGCCATTATGTGTCGCTTTCGCCCATTTTCGACTCCATCTCCAAGCAGGGTTACGCCTCAGCGTTCAGTAGGGAAGACATAGAGAAAGCCACCCTCGGCGGTATTATTGACACTAAAGTCTATGCTCTCGGTGGCGTAACCTTCGCCTTGCTTGATACTGTCAAGGCTATGGGATTCGGCGGAGCGATGATTCTTGGGGACGCATGGAAAGGATGATTTTATGAAGACAATACTTACAATAGCCGGCAGTGACACCAGTGCCGGGGCTGGAATACAGCAGGACTTGAAGACCATAACCTCGCTTGGGCACTATGCCGTGACAGTTCCTACGGCTCTTACGGCACAGAACACCATGGGGGTGCAGAGGGTGATGACTGTGCCTGAGGATATGCTCCGTGCGCAGTTGGACTCCATATTGGACGACATCAGCGTGGCGGCGGTAAAAATCGGCATGATACCCGACGTGCAGTCGGCGCGTATCATAGCCGCTTCCGTCCGGCAACTTGGTGTCCCCGTGGTCTGTGACCCGGTGATGATTTCAACCAGTGGCACACAGTTGATGACCGACGAGTGCATATATTACATAAAAGAGGCATTGTTTCCGCTCTGCACTCTTGTCACCCCCAACATTACGGAGGCTCTCCGTCTGGTGGAAAAGCAATGGGGGTATGACCTGGACGCCATCGGACGGCATCTCGTTGAAGACTTCCATACGGCGTTTCTGCTTAAAGGCGGACATGCGGAAGGGGCGGTGATGCGTGACATTCTCTATTGCACCGACGGGCAAAGGCACGAATATTGCTCCCCACGCATAACCACAACCAACCTTCACGGCACCGGTTGCACCATGTCAAGTGCCGTTGCCACACTTCTGGCAGAGGGCAAACCACTGCCAGAAGCCGTACAAGGCGCAAAGGAAATCATTGACCGTGGCATAGAAAATGGCCGCTCTCTCCACATTGGCAGAGGCAACGGCCCACTGTGGTTGTTTTAGAAAATCATAGAATACATAACTAACTGACAAAGAAAAATGAGAAGAATCTTTCTGACAACCGTCCT
>CAZPNC010000060.1:0-13751 GCA_964587945.1 uncultured Prevotella sp.
ATACTTGTACCTGACCGTTTTAACTGCAGGCTCATGTCGTACTCGTCTTTTGTTTTAAGATATTTCCACAGGTTTACGATACGTACAGCAAAGTCTTCTGCCTTATTATATATTATGCTGTGGCTCATCTTAAATAAATGGACAAGTACCGGAAAACTAATAACTTATAACTAATAACTTATAACTTGTATGCAAAGCATACACTACATTGCGGTCACGTTAAAGCCTCCGTCTACCACAGCCACTGTGCCTGTTACGAACTTTGCAGCGTCTGACATCAGGTAGTGTATTGTGCCACATAGTTCTTCTGGCTCGCCCATTCTTGAGAACGGAGTCTGGCGTATTACTGATTCACCGCGCTGTGTGAAAGAGCCGTCAGGGTTGGTAAGTAGAGTGCGGTTCTGCTCTGTTATGAAGAAACCTGGGGCTATTGCGTTGACGCGTATGCCCTCTCCGAACTTACGAGCCGCTTCTTGTGCCATCCAACCGGTGAAACTGTTGATGCCGGATTTGGCGGCACTGTAGCCGCAGACACGTGTGATGGGGCGGAAAGCCGACATGGACGAGAAATTGATTATGCTGCCCTTGCCCTGCTTCACCATTGGTTTCAGGAAGGTCTGTGTAGGTATTACCGTGCCTGTAAGGTTGAGGTTGAGAACCGTCTGGAACTGTTCCGGTGCGAGGTCGAAGAATGTCTGGTTCGGTGCTATGGTCGCTCCGGGCATGTTTCCGCCTGCTGCATTGAGCAGTGTGTCCACCTTACCGTATTTGGATACGATGTAGTCGCATGCCTGCTGCATCATTTCCACATTCATAACATCCATCTTCACGAACTCGCACTGTCCACCAGCGTTCTCTATGTCGCTTACGATTTCTGCACCGACGTTTTCCTTACGTCCGCCGATTATGACTTTTGCACCTTCCAGTGCGAGATACTTTGCGATGCATCTGCCAAGTATGCCGGTGCCGCCTGTGATGACTACCACGTAGTCTTTGATGTTGAATAGTTTGTTCATGCTTTTATAGTTGGTTGATTGTTCGTCGCGTTGTTTTGCGCGTTACTTTCTTTTCACAAAGGTAATAAGAAAAAAATACTGGCAATGATGATGCCCTTAATATGTAACAAACGGATAATTATTTGTTATATATGTGAAGGTTCATGCCGTGTGACATTCCTCTTGTGTTGTCGGCCCTGCCGCAAGACACCTGAACGGGAATGGCTATCCTGACAGATAATGTGCCGTTCCCCTCTTCTGTCTGCCGCTTACATTTTCATGGCGAATGCGTCCAGTGCCACGGTAGGTCTGTTGTTGTTGAAGCATCCCTTGCTGTAACCGCCGTTGTAGCCTCTGGATGCCTGTGGCTCCCAGTAGAACACGCCTTTCAAGTGTGTTGTTTTCGCGCCCTCTGTCATCAGTTTCTTTATGGCATCACGGCACTCTGTGGGATGGTCATAGTCCATACCGATTTCCACAACCATCGTCTCTTTGTTGTATGTGGTGTAGGCTTTCTGTATGTTTGTGACGGCATTGTCGATGTATGTCTCCCAAGAACTGTTCTCCGGGTACAGTGATATGCCTATCATGTCGTATTTCCCGCCTTTGGACTGCAGGTAACCGAAGATGTACAGATACCGGTACCAGTTGTTACCACTGTCTATATGCACAATGACCTTGGTGCTCGGGAATACCGCCTTCGCCGCATCGTAGCCGGTGTTTACAAGTTCTGCAAAGTTGGAACCGTTGCTTAGTATGCCGCTTGCGCCGTCGGTGAATGTGTAGTTGGAGGCATGGTCGAGGTCGTCGTATGCTTCCACGGAGTCGTACATCATGCCATTGCTGGTCTCGTTGCCTATCTGTACCCACTCCGGTGTGATGTTTTCCGCCTTCAGTTTCGTCATCATCGCCGTGACATGATCCGCCATTGCAGTCTTCAGTTTGTCAAAGGACAAATCCTTCCACGCCCTTGGCACTATCTGTTTTCCTGGGTCTGCCCAAGTGTCTGAGAAATGAAAATCAATCATAAGGCGCAGTCCGAGGGCGTTGGCACGGCGTGCCTTCACCATCACATCGTCAATGTTGCACCATCTGTCGGTAGGGTCCACCCATACGCGGAGACGTATTGCGTTGACGTTGCACTGCTGTTTGAGCAGTGTCATGCACTCCGTCTTTTTGCCAAGTGAATTGTAGAACGTCCTGCCCTCGGCCTCCATCTGTGTCAGCCAACTGACGTCGGCACCCTTAGTGAAGGCTGTCCTGTCGATGACTGTGGGGTCTTCAGGCGCAGGGTCGTCGGTAACGACATCTTCTGTATTGTCTTTCGGACCGTCTTTCGTGCTGTCATCGTTAGTGTCCTTGGTGCATCCTGCCAGCAGAATCAGTAGCGGACAGAATGCGAGAATAAGATTCTTGATTTTCATTTCGGCTTGTATTTCAGTTAATGTGGGTTCTGTTGGCAGCCGGTTATGTACTTCCCGTCAGTCATCCCTGCACCTCTTCGCCGAAGAGTGTGGCTGAAGTGCTGCCGGTGATGCGTACCCTCACCGTCTCGCCTATATGGTGGTTACCCTTGTCAAAGACCACCATCTTGTTCTGTCCGGTGCGTCCGCAGAGTCGTTCGCGGCTTCGTTTGCTGTAGTTTTCCACCAGTACGTCGAACTCTTTGCCCTCATCCTGACGGTAATTGGCAGCAGACAGTTCCGTCTGTAACTTAATCATTTCGTTCAACCGGCGTATCTTCTCCGCCTCCGGCACGTCATCGGGCAGGTTTTTGGATGCATACGTGCCCGGCCTTTCGCTGTATTTGAACATGAAGGCACTGGCATAGCCCACCTCGCGCATCAAAGACAGCGACATCTGGTGGTCTTCTTCCGTCTCAGAATGGTATCCTACGAAGATGTCCGTGGTGATGGCGCAGTCGGGGATGATGCGTCTTATGGCATTGACACGCTCCATGTACCACTCACGTGTGTAGTGGCGGTTCATCAGTTTCAGTATTCTGTCCGAGCCAGACTGTACCGGCAGGTGTATGTGTCTGCACACATTAGGGTACCGGGCAATCACTTCCAGCGTTTCGTCACTCATGTCTTTTGGGTGTGATGTGGTGAACCGCACCCTCATCTGCGGCACGGCCTCAGCCACACGGCACAGCAGTTCGGGGAATGTCACGGTGCTTCCGTCTTCCGTATCGCATCGGTAACTGTTTACATTCTGTCCTAACAGCGTCACCTCTTTATAGTTCCTGTCAGCAAGGTCGCGCACTTCACGCAGTATGCTTCCCACATCGCGTGAACGTTCCCTGCCCCTTGTGTAAGGCACTATGCAGTAGTGGCAGAAGTTGTTGCATCCACGCATGATGCTTACAAACCCCGACAGGTGCATCCCGTGGCTGCGTTGAGGCAGCACGTCACGGTAAGTCTCGGTGGTTGAAAGGTTTATGTCTATTGCCTTATGACCCAGTTCGCACTGTGCTATGAGGTCAGGCAGTGAGAGGTATGAGTCCGGTCCTGCCACAAGGTCGGCATGGTGGTTCTGCAGAAGGTCATCCTTCACGCGTTCCGCCATACATCCCAGCACGCCTATTATGCGCTTGCCGTTCTTTCCGCGCTTCACGTTCTCGCCGTGGAGAGCCTCCAGACGGTGGTATATCTTGTTTTCCGCATTCTCGCGTACAGAGCATGTGTTGAGGAAAACGGCATCCGCCGAGTCTGCATCATCTGTCTGTTCGTAGCCCGCCATCTGCATGATGCTGGCCACGACCTCAGAGTCTGCCACGTTCATCTGGCAGCCGTAGGTCTCTATATGTAGTTTTTTCATTCTTTGTATCCGTTCAGTTTCTTCGTGTAAAATGCCTTCACGTCCGCCCATTTGTAGTACGGCCCCGTGACAGGTTTAAGTGATTTCGGCAGCGTAGCCTCGTCTTCGTTCAGCAGCACCTTCACGAGAGGGTCGTTGTCGTTGCCGTTCTTGCGGTAGAATACGAACTGCACGTTGCTGCCCATCATGAAGATATTGTAGTCCCGCCATCCGTTTCGCTCAATGTCATTGAGGTCACTGTACTGTGTTCCGTATCCGTTGAGGTCAAGCAGGCATACCAATGGCAGCACGCACACCTCGTGTCCGTAGCGCAGGGTCGCTCCCGGCACCGGTAGTGCAAGGCTTGAATCCGCCTCCTCTATAATCTTCTTAACCAGTCTGCGCTGCGAGAACATCTGCGTTCCGCCGTTCAATGGTGACGGTCCGTAGCAGATGTACCAGTTGGCGTTGCGCACAAGCCAGATGTTATACAGTTCCTCAACGGTGAAACAGTCGTAGAGAGACACACTGTGTCGCAGTTCGCTGCTCTGCATGTCCGAGCATATCTGCCACACCTCGTCAATGTAGAAGCGGTACGGGTTCTTCACGTTAGCCTTCCAATAGGCCTCAGATTTGAATATGCGGTTCATGAAAGGCACCCAGTCTATGTGCTGTTTCTCAAACTCCTTATATGCCTTTTTCGCTTCAGAACCCTCAGGCATACGCTTCTTGAAGAGCGGTTTGTCGTCGAATATGATGTATTCCATGTCCGCCTTTGATGCGTCCAGACGGAAGGTAAGGTCGGCATTGCGCCGTTGCAGTGCCAGCAGAGAGTTGCTCATGGACAGTATGCAGCGCACCACTGTGGAACTGTTGGCCTTCACGTTCACCTTTCCGCTGAATACGGAAGGGAAGCGGTCGAACATTCTCGTGGCTATTTCCTGATGCTGCTGTGCCCCAAGTAGCGTCAGTTCCTCTATGTGTCCTTTGGCATCGTCCTTTGCCAGTCGCAGTTTCTCCATCAGTGCGTAGCCCAATGGCGTCAGCATGGCGGAGTCAGCGGCAGCCTTCAGCGTGGAGTAGGGACGCTCGTATATGTCGTTGCCTATGAGATAGCGTGAGCCATGCCGCCCGTAGTGGCTGATGTAACACGCCTTGTAGCCATTGGGTGCAGCGGTAAGTTTGTGTTGCGGGCCACGGTAAGCCACGTAATTGTCGCCTGAAAGGGTTATGTCACGCTTGAAATCGTCCAGTGCTGTCTGTGCATTGATGCACACGCACAGCAGTATGGCAAAGAGAAAGGTAATCTGCTTTTTCATCAGTCTTATGGAATTGTTATAGGTTTCATGTGACGGCTTTTGCTTGAATGGCCCACATTGCCGTAAGGCCGGAAAACAAAACCGCTGTTAAACCGGGAAGGAAAAACACTGCAAATGTACGCAAAAGAATTGGAACGGCAAAATAATATGTGTAAAAATAACCCTTCCCCTTTGTCGTTCCGGATGATTTTGGTACCTTTGCGGAAGAAAAAACATATAAAGAAAGACCATGATGTACAGTATACTTACTCTCTTAATCCTTTTCTTTTCATTGTCGTCAGCAGCCCAGACAGCCGGTGACGTGCTGCCGGAATGTCGTACCGAGGCTGCGCAGCAGCAGTTGGAAAGACGTTATTTCACGCAACAGGAGATACCGGATGATGTCTTCCGCCGCATGAAAGGCAAGTCCTTCGGCAGTGATTGCAACGTGAAGCGTGCTGATTTGCGCTACCTTCTTGTGCTGCACCGTAACAAGGACGGGCGGACACAGGTGGGGGAGATGGTGTGCAACAAGGCAATTGCCGCCGATTTGCTCTCAATCTTCCGCGGATTATATAACGGTGGCTACTGTATTGGGCGCATGGTGCTGGTTGATGACTATGGTGCTGACGACGATCGCTCCATGGAGGCGAATAATTCTTCATGCTTCAACTTCCGCTTTATCACCGGTTCACGCACCCGTGTGTCGAAGCACGGTTATGGAATGGCTGTAGACATCAATCCGCTATATAACCCTTACGTGAAAGGTTCGGTGGTGCAGCCTGCCTCTTCACGTCCTTACGTGCATAACCGCAGTGCGGTACACATGGCAATACTTGATGGTGACCTTTGTCACCGCTTGTTCCTGAAGCACGGTTTCTCATGGGGCGGAGCGTGGAAAAGCCTGAAGGATTACCAGCATTTCGAGAAGTGACGGAATCCCTTTGCCGTATGGATGCAATTGTTATCCCTTCCTTCTCTCGGCATTGCGGAAATCTTTAGGGGACATGCCTACATACTGCTTGAAGTACTTTCCGAAGAATGACTGGTTGGAGAAATTAAGCCGTATGGCTATTTCCTTGATAGACATTCCCGTTTGTTTCAATAGTATTTTCGACTCCGTTATGACGTTCTCTATAATCCAAAGCGAAGCAGACTTCCCCGTCTGATGTTTTACGATGTGTGTAAGGTATCCGGGAGTGATATACAATCGTTCCGCATAATAGTTTACATCACGGTGGTTGCGGAAGTCACTGAATACGTTTGTCATAAACTGCTGCACAAGTCGGTTTGCAGTAGTGTCGGAAATTGGCAGTGTATGCTCGCTGCACAGGTGATAGTTTATCGCTTCATATATTATGGTAGTACCTGCATTTATCACTATCTCTCTTATTACAATGCGTTGCAGGCCTTGCAGTTCCTTGCCTGATTCCTCATTTATCCTGTCGTTGAGGTTGCGGAACATGTCACATAAGGCAATAAAGCGGTTCTCTTTCAGTGTTGTGCAAGGGTGGGTACGGAAAAACAGTTGGGTCGGGATGTCTATGTTGCCGATTATGTGAGCCACAAATTCATATTCCACCTTCATGCAGTATATTCTGATGTCATCGCTTATATACATGGATTTAGCGAACAATGACGGGAAAAGCCAATACATGTCCCCCCGCCTGATGGTATAGGTGTTATTGTCAATGAGAATGTTTATCTCGCCCTGCACACAGACAAAAAGTCCCATTATGCCGGTCAGCGACACCAGTTGGTTCTCAACCTGTTCCAATCTGCCTTTGTCTATCTCTATGCTTTCAAATGGTAGTTGCAGGGAATTGGCACTGGTAAGGATGTCATTGTAGTCTTTCATTTCTTTTTTTTGTTGTAAGTATGTGCGGACAGGACGTGTCGGTGTGCCTGTCCTGTGCCGATAATGTTTTATTTATGGTGCAAAAATAGTGTAATTATTCGGGAAAACGAACATAATCCGATGCTATTTCGAGCAGAATCGCAGAAATAGAACAAACCTAACGTAGTATTAACCTTTTGTCATCCGTCATTTCTTGATAACTTTGCACCCGGAAAAACAAATAAACAAGGTTGATATGAAAAATTATGGAATTATTATTGCGCTGGCGGTCATTATGACTACTACCGCCTGCAAGGAAAAAAAACAGGACACTGTCGTCCCTGCCATTGCGGTAAAGACGCTTACGGTGACTGACGGTAGCAGGGTTTATGGCAAATCTTACGTGGGAACGGTGCGTGAATCGTATGGCTCCGTGTTGAGTTTCAGTGCTATGGGCACCGTTAGGCAGGTTCTTGTGGATGAAGGCCAAGCCGTTTCCAAAGGCCAGGTACTGGCAACACTGGATGATACAGGTGCCCGGAACGCTTATGAAATAGCACACTCTACGCTCTCTCAGGCGCGTGATGCTTTCAAGAGGATGGACGTATTGCACAAGAACGGCAGCCTGCCTGAAATAAAGTATGTTGAGATACAGACGAAACTGGCAGAAGCCGAGGCGGCGGAAAGAATTGCGGTGAAGAACCTTCAGAACTGTGTGTTGCGTGCGCCGTTCAGCGGTTACATCTCACAGCGCAGCATTGACATAGGCAACAACGTGCTGCCAAGTGCCGGATGCTTCAAGCTGGTGAAACTGGAGAATGTGGAAATAAGGATTGCCGTACCCGAAAAGGAGATTGCCGGAATGTCATTAGGCATGAAAGCCGCCTTCACTGTTGCTGCATTGGACGGCAGGACGTTTACGGGAGAGGTAACAAGGAAGGGCGTACAGGCCGATGCCATCAGCCATACCTATGAAGTGACAATATCATTGGCCAACAGTAGCAGGGAACTGCTGCCTGGTATGGTTTGCGATGTAACGTTGAACTCCACGGGCGTCACCGGCATAATGGTGCCGCAGGAAGCGGTATTGATAGACGGAGAGGGGAGTTTTGTGTGGAAAGTCGTTGCGAATGCGGCCAAGAGGCAGCGCATTGAGGCGGCAGGCGTTAACAGTCAGGGCACCATTGTCAGCGGCGGATTGTCAAAGGGCGACAAGATTGTGACAAGCGGACAGAACAAACTGAGTGAGGGTTCAAAGATAAAGGAGTTGTAAAGCCATGAAACAATATAATAAAAGAAACATCATAGAGAATGTGATGCACTACAAGAGCATCATGCTTCTGGTTGTCTGTACGTTGGTATTGTTCGGAGTGTTCGCGCTGGTCAATATGCCCAAGAACGAGTTTCCTGACTTTACCATACGCCAGGGGGTGGTTGTAGGAGTGTATCCCGGAGCCAATGTGCATGATGTGGAGGAACAGTTGACGAAACCGTTGGAGAAGTTCCTGTGGCAGTTCAAGGAGATAAAGAAGGCGAAGACATATTCGCAGTCAAAGGACGGGGCCTGTTATGTATTTGTGGAACTTAACGACAATATAACCAATAAGGACGAATTCTGGAGCAAGTTCAAGATAAAGTTGCAGCAATTCAAGGGTGAACTGCCACAGGGCGTGCTGGCACTGATAGCCAATGATGACTTCGGCGATACGTCAGCCATGCTGATAACCATGGAGAGTGAAACCAAGACATACCGCGAACTTCACGACTGCATGACTACCCTGCAAGACAGTCTGCGCACAATACCGGAGTTGTCGCTCCTTCGCTTTTACGGAGAGCAGAAGGAACAGATAGGCGTTTACATTGACCGTGACAGGCTTTCGGGGTATGGAATAAACAGTGCCACGCTGCTTGCCAGTCTGTCTGCCCAAGGCCTCACGGTGATGAGCGGCTCTGTGGACGACCGTAACACGGTGCGGCCTATACACCTCAAGGCGGCAATAAACAGCGAGAACGACGTGGCACAGCAGATAGTGTATGCCGACCCTGCCGGACGCGTGATACGACTGAAGGACATCGCCACTATAAAAAGGGAATACCCGGATGCCGACTCGTACATAAAGAACAACGGAAAGAAATGTATAGTACTGTCTCTGGAGATGAACGAGGGCAACAATATAGTGCAGTTCGGTGACAAGGTAAAGCGGGTTCTCGGTGCATACGAGAAAGGTTTGCCGGAGGATGTGTCAATGTACACCATAACAGACCAGAGCAATGTGGTAGACACTTCTATCATTGACTTCATGAAGGAACTGTTCATCGCCATCCTGTCCGTTGTCATTGTCATCATGCTTCTGCTGCCGATGAGGGTTGCAAGCGTCGCTGCAAGCACCATACCGATAACTATCTTCATTACACTCGGCATCTTCTATGCAGTCGGAATAGAACTTAACACTGTGACGCTGGCATCCCTTATAGTAGCGTTGGGCATGATAGTGGACAACTCGATAGTCATCATCGACTGCTATATAGAGAAGATGGACCAAGGCATGAGCAGGTGGCACGCCGCCTCGTCTGCCGCAAAAGAGTTCTTCGCATCCATCTTCAGCGCAACGCTTGCAATATCTGTGACTTTCTTTCCGCTGATATTCACGATGTCAGGAATGATGAAAGACTTCGTGAAATGGTTCCCTCTCGGCGTGTCTATTGTCTTGGGCACGTCGCTGGTCGTTGCCGTTTTTGTGGTGCCGTGGATGCAATTCACCTTCATAAAGAAGGGATTGAAAAAGGAGGATGTCACTCCAAGAAAGCGGCGCAGGTCCTTCCTTGAGATAATACAGAGATACTACAACATAGTAATAGAGAAATGCTTCGTCCATCCGTTTGTAACATTGGGCGTGGGAGTGGCGTCTGTGGTCATAGGAGGGTTGCTTTTCACTATCCTTCCGCAGAAACTCATGCCGCTGGCAGAGCGCAACCAGTTTGCAGTCGAGATATATCTGCCTTCGGGAACGGCCATAGAACGCACCACAATGGTGGCGGACAGTCTGAGGAACATGATGGAGAAGGATGCGAGAATTGACAATATCACAACATTCTACGGCTGCTCCTCCCCACGTTTCCAGACCTCTTACGCACCTCAAATGGCAGGAACGAACTATGCACAGTTTATCGTTAACACCAAAGGAAACAAGGAAACGGAAGAGCTGGTGGCTAAGTTCTCACCGCTGTTCAACGCTTATTTCAGTGACGCTATGGTGCGTATCAAGCAGTTGGACTACAGTGATGCCATCTCGCCTGTGGAGATACGGTTCTGCGGAAACGACCTTGCCGCACTGCGCAAGGCGGTGGAAACGGCTATGAAGACTATGAGAAACAACCCCGACCTGCTGCTGGTAAGAAGTACATTTGACGGTACCAATACCGGATTGAACGTGAACATAAACAAAGATGAGGCCGACAGACTGGGGATAAACAAAGCCCTTGTGTCCCTGAACCTTGCCACAAAGTTCGGCCAGGGCATCCCTATGACCACTGTATGGGAAGGTGACTATCCCGTCAGCGTGATGTTGAAAGACGACCATACGGGAATGCAGACACCCGAAGAACTGTCCAACACCACCGTCAACGGCATACTGCCGGGAGTCAATGTGCCGCTAAGGCAGATTTCAGAGGTAACACCTGAATGGGACTATGGCATGATAGTGCGCCGCAATGGTGTAAGGACAATGTCGGTATATGCCGATGTAAGGCATGGCGTAAACCTCAACAAGGCCACCGACAAGGTGCTGGAAGAACTGAAGACGGTACCTTTGCCCGATGGCGTGACGATGAAAGTGGGCGGACAGCGTGCCAATGACAATGAGTCACTGCCGCAGATATTGAGCGGACTGGCAATATCCTTGGTGGTGATATTCGCCATACTGCTGTTCCACCTTACAGACATACGCCTGTCATTGCTTATCATGGGCTCTTTGCTGTTCTCCCTTTTCGGAGCGGCATTCGGCGTGCTTGTCATGGGGCAGGATATGGGTATGACGGGTATTCTCGGCATAATATCACTGATGGGCATAATAGTAAGGAACGGAATAATAATGGTTGACTATGCCGAAGAACTACGTGTGGAGCATCGCTTGTCTGCAAAACATGCAGCACTTCAGGCCGCACAGCGCAGAATGAGGCCGATATTCCTGACGAGTGCTGCCGCCTCCATGGGCGTGGTCCCTATGGTTCTGGAGAACACTCCTATGTGGGGCCCGATGGGAGTGGTGGTATGTTTCGGCACCATCATATCAATGTTCTTCATCATTACGATGATTCCAATAGGCTATTGGATGGTATTCCGCATAGAAGACCGCCGCAGAATACTGAAGAACGAGAAACGGCGTGCGGCCATTTCCATGGCATGGGTCAGCGCAATGACAGAATAAAGCAAACAATATCAGTTCATCATGAAAAGTTTTTATACAATGAAAGCAATATATAGCAAAGCACTCCTTGCCGTCATGCTGGCCGCCTGCACCTCTACGGCAGTCAGTGTGCAGGCACAAAAGGCATATACACTGAAAGAATGCAGGGCGTTGGCAATAGAGAACAATGTGGCCATGAAGAAGGCAAACCTTGACATAGAGTCGGCAAAGCGTCAGCGTGAAGAGGCAAAGGCAAAGTATCTGCCTGCCGTTTCGGCAGGGGTAACCTATTTTCACGCCACGGATTACCTGCTGAAAGAGAAGGTTGAGGCATCGCCAGACCAGTTGGACGGTATCGGACAGACACTATCGCAGATGGGGCTGGACCCCTCGGCGCTGTCGTCCCTGCCCACTTCCTACACGCTGGAGGTGGTGAACCACGGCACATTGGTGAATCTTATGGCGATGGAACCGATATATGCCGGCGGACAGATAACCAACGGCAACAGGCTGGCGGAACTGCAGATAGAGGTGCGGAGGCTGATGTTGGAGCAGTCAAAGGACGATATCATTGCCACAACGGAGAAGTATTACAACCAGATAGTGGCACTGCAGGAGAAGATTAACACCGTGGAGGTGGCGGACAAGCAGTTGCAGGGAATAATGAAAGATGCGGAACTGGCTTATAAAGTGGGTGTGTCCAACAAGAATGATGTGCTGAAAGTGCAGTTGAAGCAGAACGAGAACGATGCGAACAGGCTGAAAGTGAGAAACGCCATGGCACTGTCGAAAATGGTACTGTCGCAATACATCGGGCTTGGCGGGCAGCCGTTGGAGGTGGACTGCTCCCTGGTGTCAGACCTTCCGCAGCCGTCATCCTACCTTGCCGACCCTGTAACGGCGTTGAACGGCAGGACAGAGAGCCGGCTGCTTGGCCGGAATGTGAAGGCAAGCGAGTTGCAGACAAAAATGGCAAAGGGGGAAATGCTGCCCACGTTGGCGGTCGGTGCCGCCGGACTGTATCAGGACCTGACGTCTATCAGCAAGGTCAAGGGCATCGGTTTCGTGACATTGAGTGTGCCGGTAAGCAACTGGTGGGGCAACAAGAAGGTGAAACGCCAGAAGATAGCCGAAGAGAAGGCAAGGCTTGATTATCAGGACAACAGGGAGAAGATACTCATACAGATTCAGAATGCCTATAACGAGTTCGAGAACAGTTACCGCTTAGTGGAGATAGCGAGAAAGAGTGTAGTGCAGTCCAGGGAGAACCTGCGGCTGAACGAGAACTATTACAAGGCCGGAACATGCAGCATGGTCGACCTGCTTGACGCACAGACGCAGGAACAACAGTCAAGAGACAAGTACACGGAGGCGGTGACCGGTTATCTGAATTGCAGGACGGCATACCTTATAGCGACCAACAGACAGGTGGAGTGATGAAACATGGATATAATGGAAGTGCCGTGATAATATTGTAAACGTGCCATGATTACATGGTTATCTCTATGCTTTTACCATATAATCAAGGCACGTTTGTCTGGCGGTCTTGCGTATTGCTGTTTTTCTATGCCCCCGGCAGTCCTGCTATCCATACCATGCTGCTGTTGAGAATGTGTACAATCCACCACAGAACGGTAACGCACAGCGACAGTATGGGGGAGAGAAAAGGAAGAATCGGTACGAGACTGCCAAGCAGCAGCACCGTGAAAGAGAGGGGGATGATGAGCATGGTGCAGGGGGAGACAATTAAGTTGCTGAACAGAAAGTAAGGACTGAAACGGCCGAAGTAGTATGCCACCAATGGTGCTACGGCCACCTGAGCCGTTATTGACAGTATGAGGATGCTCCATATCCATACGGCTACCGTGGTGATGGCGTTGCGGATATGTGCCCATGCACCCTTTTTCCAGAAAGGAATGCACGGTTCTGCTGCGGTAGGACAGAAATAAGGGTCGTGAGAAGGGGGTGAATCAACGAAGTGACTGAAATGCCCGTAGAAGGTCACTATGCCCCAAACGGCCATGAATGACATCTGGAATCCGATGTCGAAAAGCCATGATGGATGTATGACAAGCAGCAGAAAGCAGGTCGCGGCGAGTGAAGCACCGCTGTCAGTGCGCCGTTTTAGCAGTGGGAACAGACTGTAGATGCTTAGCATTACCGCCGCGCGGACTATGGAGGCATGGCCGCCTGTCAGCAGTACATACATCCAAAGCGTTGCCAGCATCATTGCTATGCCGCACCGTGGGAAACGTCTGCGGGGGATGATGATGGTGAGTATGATGTAGATGATGCTCAGGTGCAGTCCCGAAAGGGCGAACACATGTGATGCGCCGCTGATATTATATGCCTCTTTGAGGAACTTGCTGATGCGCTGTTTCTCACCCAGTGTCATGGCCGCCACAATGGAATATTC
>CAZPNC010000061.1:0-13602 GCA_964587945.1 uncultured Prevotella sp.
CTTTAGACCGCGACCGCAAACCTTTTGATCGTGACCGCAAACCTTATGGTGACAGGGAAGACCGCCCGTTCAGACAGGGTGGCAAGCCTTTCGACCGTGACCGCAAGCCTTATGGTGACAGGGAAGACCGCCCGTTCAGACAGGGTGGCAAGCCTTTTGACCGTGACCGCAAGCCTTATGGTGACAGGGAAGACCGTCCGTTCAGACAGGGTGGCAAGCCTTTTGACCGCGACCGCAAGCCTTATGGTGACAGGGATGGCCGCTCTTTCAAGAGGGACGGCAAGCCTTTCCGTAAGCCGGAAACACGTGAGGACAGGCAGAATAACCGGAAGAACTTTTTCGGTGGGGAAGAGGATTAAAATATTTATATTTTTGTATCTGTCGGCATTGTCAATGATGGCACAGCAAAAGATATTTACGCTGGAGGAACTCTGTCCTGGCGGTTCACGATACCATGAAATGACACCGGAGCGGCGTTATTATGCCTGGTGGGGGGACGAATTGCTGCGCATTGAGGTCGATGGCGCATATATTATAGATAAGGAGTCGGGGGCGGAAACGTCCCTGTTCACTCTGGATGACATCCTTGACTTGAAAGATTGCGGTGAAGAACTCATCGGTATCAACCTGCTTAATGCTACGTTTCCTTACAAGGGCCAGAGTCTTGTGAGGTTGGAAGCGCCGACAAAGCATCTGCTTTATGATTTCAAGGCAAAACGTATTGTATGGAGTCAGGATCGGAACGGTTCGTTAGACTGGAATGCCAAGAGTAGGGTGGACGTATGTTCCCTGAAAGATGATATTTGGATAAGATTGTCGGACGGTACAGCACGGCAGTTGACTACTGACGGCTCGGCCGACATTGTCTATGGCAGAAGTGTACACCGGAATGAGTTTGGTATAACGAAAGGTACGTTTTTCTCCCCTGATGGAGACCGGGTCGCTTTCTATAGGATGGACCAGTCCATGGTGACGGCTTATCCTCAGGTGAACACTTTCGGACGTATTGCAACGTGCGAACCTGACAGATATCCTATGGCAGGAATGACAAGCCATAAGGTAACCATCGGTGTCCATGACATAAAGACGGATAAGACTGTTTTCCTTAATGTCGGAAATCCGACAGACAGATTTTTTACCAATGTGGCGTGGAGCCCTGATGGTGGCAGCATATACCTTTATGAGGTTAACAGAGCGCAGAATAAGGCGGTGCTGGATGAATATGATGCCGTGACAGGAGAAAAGCGTCGCACGATAGAAACGGAGGAAGATGGGAAATATGTGGAACCGCAGCATCCTGTGACTTTCGTGCCATGGAACAGTAACCAGTTCGTGGCGTGGAGCCAGAAGGATGGATATTGGCATCTGTATCTGTATGATGTAAAGAGCGGACGGTGCTTGAAACAGCTGACAAAAGGCTGTTGGGTAGTACGTGATATGTTGGGGTTCTGCAAGGAAACGAACAGTGTCATAGTATTGGCGAACAAGGATAACCTATTGCAGTGCAATGCCTTTGCGGTCAATATGTCTACAGGGGCGATGACGGTGCTTGACAATGGTAGGGGCGTTCATAGCGTTATGCCATCAGAGAGTGGTATGTTCATCGTTGACAAATGGTCAGAACCGGATGTGCCTATGGCATTCCGTGTTACCGATGTAACGGCTTCCGTAAAGAAAAAACGGTTGGCGGAGAAACAAAAACTGTTTGAAAGTCCTAATCCATGGAAGGGTTATGCCATTCCACAGTACACTACTGGCACATTGAAGGCTGCCGATGACACCACAACGCTGCATTGGCGCATGGTGCTTCCACCGGACTTTACGCCAGAAAAGAAATATCCTACAGTGGTATATGTCTATGGAGGGCCGCATGCGCACCTCGTTGAAGCATCGTGGCATTGGGGAACCCGTGGATGGGATACATATATGGCCCAGAAGGGCTATATCGTGTTCGCACTTGACGGTAGAGGTTCTGAAAATAGAGGCAAGGCCTTTGAACAGGTTACCTTCCGCCGTCTCGGACAGGAAGAGATGCGCGACCAGATGCGTGGTGTGGACTATCTGCACTCGCTGCCATATATAGATATGGACAGATTGGGCGTGTATGGATGGAGTTTCGGTGGCTTTATGGCCATTAGTCTGATGACAAACTATCCGGATGTGTTCAAGGTCGGTGTGGCAGGAGGTCCTGTCATTGACTGGAAGTGGTATGAGGTGATGTATGGTGAGCGTTATATGGATACGCCGGAGGAGAATCCGGAGGGGTATGCCATGACGTCATTGCTCACGAAAGCAAAGGATTTGAGAGGCAGGCTGCAGATAATCATAGGCATGAATGACCCGGTTGTGGTACCGCAGAATGCTCTCCAGTTCATCAATGCTTGTAACGAAGCAGGCACTTATCCGGATTTTTATGTCTATCCTGGTGAGGCTCATAACGTAATAGGGCATCTTTCTGTACATCTGTATGAACGTGTGACGAATTATTTCAAGGAATTACTGAAGTAAACAAATAAAAAAACAAAGATATGAAGATTTTGCTTTTAGGTTCAGGCGGCCGTGAACACGCCTTGGCATGGAAGATAGCACAGAGTGACAAGTGTGAGAAACTGTATATAGCACCAGGCAATGCCGGAACGGACGGCGTTGGCGGAAAGGGCGAGAATGTGGCTGTCAAGGCTGATGACTTTGAGGCTGTCAAGCTTTTCGTCGTAGAAAACGGAGTTGATATGGTTGTGGTCGGACCGGAGGATCCGCTTGTCAAGGGTATATATGATGACCTGTTGAACGACCCGCGTACTGCAAATGTGCCGGTGATAGGCCCTTCAAAGGCTGGTGCCGTGATGGAGGGTTCGAAGGATTTCGCCAAGGATTTCATGAAAAGACATAATATTCCGACTGCGGCTTATGAGACTTTCGACGGAGAACATCTTGAAGATGGACTGAAATTCCTCGAGACATTGGAGGCTCCATACGTGCTTAAGGCTGATGGATTGTGTGCAGGAAAGGGCGTACTTATTCTTGATACGCTGGATGAAGCAAAGAAAGAATTGAAGGAAATGCTTGGCGGTATGTTCGGGAATGCATCGTCACGTGTCGTGATAGAAGAGTTCCTCAGCGGTATAGAGTGTTCCGTATTCGTTTTGAGTGACGGCAAGAACTATAAGATTTTGCCGGAGGCGAAAGACTACAAGCGTATCGGTGACGGTGATACCGGACTCAATACCGGTGGTATGGGCAGTGTGACACCAGTACCGTTTGCTACAAAAGAGTGGATGAAGAAGGTGGAAGACCGAATCATCCGCCCTACTGTTGAGGGATTGGCAGAAGACAATATCTGCTATAAAGGATTCATCTTCTTCGGTCTTATCAATGTGAAGGGCGAACCGATGGTTATAGAATATAACTGCCGTATGGGTGATCCGGAGACGGAAAGCGTTATGCTTAGGTTGAAATCTGACATCGTTGACCTTTTTGAAGGAGTGGCGGAAGGTAATCTTGATGCCCGGAACATAGAATTTGATTCACGTAGTGCTGTGTGTGTCATGATGGTAAGTGGTGGTTATCCGCAGGCTTACAAAAAGGGATTCCCTATTACCGGTATAGAGAATGTAGAGGGCTCTATTGTCTTTCACAGTGGTACGAAGATGCATGACGGCAAGGTTGTTACTGATGGCGGACGTGTTATCTGTGTAAGTTCATACGGAAAGGACAAGGAAGAGGCTTTGCAGAAATCTTTCAAGGAGGCAGAGAAAATCAAGTTTGAAGGTAAGTATAACCGTAGGGATATAGGACAGGACCTGTAACTGATGGTTTGCACCTGCTGTATGTATGCAGAATATCCTATTATATAATAAGGTGTCACTGATGTTCCTTGTAGGAGCAATGGTTTATGGCGTGATAACGGCTGGCAGAATGTCGGCTGTCGTTACGCTGTTGATGTCAGTTTCCATCTTATTGCTCGTTAAAACGTTTCATAATAAGGGAGAGGTAAGAAAGACATACCTAGCAGGTGTGATGTTGACATTGGCCGGTATGGTGTGGCCGTATGTGCTGCCGTTCATTCTTGTTGAAATCTTCTTGCTTGCAAAGCCCTTGGAAGCATTCTCCTTTCGCAATGTGATGGCGATGTTACTTGGTGTTTTGACGCCTGTTTGGATATACTTTCCATATTGGCTTTACATACACTATCAGGCGATGGATTGGGTACTGTTGCATGATGGATACATACAGATGATACAGTTAATCAGTTTCTTTGACTATGCTTCTGTTACTGCTTTACATGCAATAACTTATGGACTTCTGCTACTGTTGTTTCTCGCCCTTACCATACGTAGGTCCTCTTACCGTTATAAGGGCAAACTGTTTGTGAGGTCACAGCGTACTGTTTATATCAGTCTTATATGGATTTCGGTAATAGGAGTACTTCTCATACCATCATTTGCCGGATACATCCTTCCCTTGATGATGGCATTCATTGGACCTGTTGCCGCCCAGATTGCCATAGGTGATGACAGGTAGGACTATATAAACGCGACAAACTTGCAAAAAGAAAATGATTGATACATTAGTTCAATTTGGACCATTCGGGATGTTCCTTGCGGCATTCCTTGCCGGGAGTTTTTTCCCCTTTTCCAGTGAAGCGGTGATGCTTGCGCTGATGGCGCTGGGTGTTAATCCGTGGGAACTGATATTCTATGGTACAATAGGCAACGTGTTAGGTTCGCTGTTCAATTACTGTGTTGGCAGGATGGGGAAGGAAGAGTGGTTTGAAAAATACCTGCATGTAAAACCGAAGCAAATGGATAGGGCAAGGAGGTTTATGAGAGGTCGTGGAGCCTATATGGGCTTCTTCGCCTTTATACCGATACTTGGATCGGCTATAACGATTCTGTTGGGGTTGATGCGTGCCAATTTCATTATAACATTCCTCAGCATTACAACAGGAAAGATAGTCAGATACATACTCCTTATCTATGGAGCATACCTCGTAAACTGGATAGTCGGGCAGATTGCCGCGATTTAGAAACTAAACGATATAACAACAAAATAAACTAAAAAGCAATGAAACAATTCAGAATTGTGGACAATGTTCTCGGGTGGGTGACGTTTTTTGTCGCAGCATTCGTTTATTGTTCCACTATTGAACCAACGGCATCCTTTTGGGATTGTCCGGAGTTTATTACGACAGGTTACCTGCTTGAAGTAGGACACCCACCGGGCGCACCGTTCTTTATGCTTACTGCCAACCTGTTTTCACAGTTCGCCAGTGATCCGACACAGGTGGCAAAAATGGTCAATACAATGTCGGCACTGCTCTCGGCTGGTTGTATTCTATTCCTTTTCTGGTCTATTACGCACCTTGTTCGCAGGTTGCTCATAAACAAATGGGAGGATTTGACCACAGCAAAGATGATTGCAATAGAGGCTTCCGGTATTGTTGGCGCACTCATTTACACCTTCAGTGACACCTTCTGGTTCTCTGCTGTTGAAGGTGAAGTGTATGCTTACTCTTCATGCTTTACCGCTGTTGTGTTCTGGATGATACTCAAATGGGAGGATCATGCAGATGAACCACATGCTGACCGCTGGTTGATTCTCATCACATATATGACGGGTTTGTCTATAGGTGTGCACCTTTTGAACCTTCTTTGTATCCCAGCCATTGTGCTTGTGTACTATTACAAGAAGTTCCCAAATGCGGATTTGAAGGGTTCACTCATTGCACTCTTGGTCAGTCTTGTCATTGTTGCGGCTGTGTTGTACGGTGTTGTGCCGGGTATTATCACAGTAGGCGGATGGTTTGAACTGTTTTTTGTCAATGCGCTTGGTATGCCTTTCAACACGGGTACTATCATTTATCTCATACTCCTTGTCTCCACTGTGTTGTGGGCGATATACGAAACCTATGCTAACAAAAGTGTGTTGCGTGGCAATATCTCTTTCCTGCTGGCAATAGCAATGCTTGGTATACCATTCTATGGGTATGGAATAAGTGCTGCCATAATCGGAGTAGTAGTCCTTGCAATACTCTATGGTTGTCTGCTCTTTAAGAGAAACGGTCTTGTTGTCATCACTAACCGCATTAAAAATACTGCACTTTGCTGTATGCTGATGCTGATGATAGGTTACTCTACTTACTCTCTTATAGTGATACGTTCTTCTGCCAATCCTCCTATGGACCAGAATTCGCCGGAGGACATCTTCACACTCGGCAATTATCTCAGTCGTGACCAGTATGGTGACAGACCGCTTTTCTATGGCCCACAGTACAGTTCACAAGTCGCACTTGACATTGAAGGTGATATGTGTGTGCCACGTATGAAAAAGGGTAGTCCTGTATACCAACGTGTAGAGAAGAAAGCGGAGAATGAGAAAGACAGCTATTTCATTGTAAGGACAAAGGATTCATACGAATATGCGCAGAATGTCATCTTCCCACGTATGCACAGTTCGGACCATGCCGGTGCCTATGAGTCATGGATGGGCGGTGTAGAAGGCACTGTGAAGCAGTATGATCGTTGTGGACAAATTGTGGATGTGAAGGTTCCTACAATGTTGGAGAACCTGAGTTTCTTCCTCTCATATCAGTGTAACTTCATGTACTGGCGTTATTTCATGTGGAACTTCGCCGGTCGTCAGAATGACATACAGGGCAATGGTGAACAGGAACACGGCAATTGGATTACCGGAATATCGTTCATAGACAACATGATGCTTGGCGACCAGAGCCGTCTTCCTGACGAGTTGAAGGAGAACAAAGGACATAATGTGTTCTATTGTCTTCCTCTCATCCTTGGAATTATAGGCTTGTTTTGGCAGGCTTATAAGGGAAGAAAGGGCATACAGCAGTTCTGGGTGGTGTTCTTCCTGTTCTTCATGACTGGTCTTGCCATCGTGCTTTACCTCAACCAGACCCCAATGCAGCCACGTGAGCGTGACTATGCGTATGCAGGTTCATTCTATGCTTTTGCCATTTGGTGTGGTATGGGTGTTGCTGCAATCATAGATCTGATAGCCCGCAAGATGAAAAGGGAGAATGCCGCTGTTGCGGCGGTGGTGTCATTGGCCGCCATTCTCGTCCCTATCCAGATGGCATCACAGACATGGGATGATCATGACAGGTCCGGCAGGTACACTTGCCGTGACTTCGGACAGAACTATCTGATGTCACTTCAGGACAAGGGCAATCCTATAATTTTCACCAATGGCGATAATGATACTTTCCCATTGTGGTATAATCAGGACGTGGAGCAGGTCCGTACCGACGCAAGAGTATGCAACCTGTCATATCTTCAGACTGACTGGTATATCGATCAGATGGTGCGTCCGGCATGGAAATCCCCTTCTCTGCCTATCACATGGCCACGTCTCGACTACTGTTCAGGTACAAATGAATATGTAGAGATAAAGCCAGATTGGAAGAATCAGATAAAGGAGTATTTCAAACAGGATTCGGTAGCTGCTGCAAAACAGTTCGGTAAGGACCCATTTGAAATCACGAATATCCTCAATCGCTGGGTTCGTGGCATGAAGGACGAGCAGGATTATCATGTCATTCCTACTGATACCATCTATCTTAACATTGACAAGGAAGCAGTGATGAAGAGTGGCATGATGCTGCCGAAGGACTCTACGGGTAAGGTTGTAATCCCAACGCGGATGGCAATAAGCCTCGCCGGCAAACGGGCTCTTTACAAAGGTGACCTGATGTTGCTGGAAATGCTTGCAAACAGCAATTGGATACGTCCTCTTTACGTCGCCCTTACAGTGGGACAGGAGAACTATATGAATCTTGGTGAGAACTTCATACAGGAGGGTCTTGTAAACCGTATAACACCGTTCCATACCGATGCCAGCAACAACTTCGATACGGAGAAGGTATATAAGAACATGATGACACGTTATAAATACGGTGGCCTTGACGCTAAGGGACTGTATCTTGACGAGACTGTGATGCGTATGTGCTACACACACCGTCGTCTTTTCGGTATGCTCATCACCCACCTTATCAGCGAAGGTAAGATGGACAAGGCTCAGAAGGCTATAGATTATGCTGAAAAAGTACTTCCGGAATACAATGTTCCTATGAACTATATGAGTGGAGGACTTGACTTTATTGAGGCTTACTTCATGCTTGGACATAAGGATAAGGCTGAAAGACTGGTCAACAGCATGTCTAAAAATTCTTCACAATACCTCAACTGGTATCTTTCACTTAGTCCTTCACGGTTCCAATCTTCACAGCGTGAGTGTGTATACCACATCTATGTGTTGAAATCCTTGGCGGATATAACAGCCCAATATGGTAGTTCTCTTGCTGCCAAGCAGCGCCAGACCTTCTCTGTCATGGCAGGAAGATACACCGGACGTGGCGGTTCGCTGGAGCAATGAATGTATATTGAACCATAAAGAATAAGCATTAAAAGTTGTAATTGCACAAAGATGTTTCTGTAAATGTCTTTCAGATAATTGCAACTTTTGATGCTTTAATTATAAATGCCAATAAATAAAAAGCACTTATGCTTATAGAACAACCGTCTAAATGGCTTCGCTGGATATACCCAAAGGCTTTGTGGAGGATGGATATAAATGACCATTCGGTCTATATAACGTTTGATGATGGTCCCATACCGGAGGCAACGCCGTTCATACTTGACACCCTTAAGGAATTTGGCGTAAAGGCAACTTTCTTCATGGTGGGCGAGAATGTGAGGAGACATCCAGAACTATACGCCCGTATTGTGGCGGAAGGACATCAGGTAGGCAACCATACTTATAACCATTGGGGCAGTCTGCGACATACAATACGTAATTATATCAACAATACAGAGAAGGCAAACGAACTTATCCACTCCCATCTTTTCCGTCCTCCGCATGGTTGGATGTGGTTAGGAGCATACAGATATGTCCGTCGTAGGTACACCGTCGTGATGTGGGACCTTGTCACTCGTGACTATTCTCACATGCTAAACGCCTTTGATGTACTCCGTAACGTAGTGCTATATGCCCGTAACGGTTCCATCATTACGTTCCATGATTCTCTGAAAAGCATAGACAAACTGCGGTATGCACTGCCGGCTTCTCTGAGATACCTAAAGGAACAAGGATATGAATTCAAAACCTTTGACTGATGATTTAGCCCACGTTTCGGGAATCAGAAAGCATACTGTGGCACAGATTTCCGAGCAACTCGGCTTCTATACCTTTGGCATTGTGCGGCTGCGGGCTGTGGATGAGGTGACAAAAGAATACTATCATCACTGGCTTCGTAACGGATATAATGCCGGAATGTCCTATCTTGCCAACTATGAGGACAAGCGTATGGACCCAAGACTGCTTATGCCGGAAGCAAAAACGATGATATGTCTCGCCATGTCATACGTCCCCGACCCATCACTTTCATTGTCCACTGATGGCTATCAGTTTGCAGCCTACGCTCTTGGCAAGGACTATCACGATGTTCTAAAGCAACGTATGGACACTCTGGCTGAAAGACTTGGCTTGGAAACATACCGCGTATTCTGTGACACTGCTCCCATTTTGGAGCGCTATTGGGCGCAACAGGCGGGTCTCGGATGGATTGGACGCAACCGTCAACTTATAATTCCTGGCGCAGGAAGTATGTTCTTCCTTGGTGAGATAATGACAGATGCGGAGTCTGATGTTTATGACACGCCTATGCTTTCGCACTGTGGTACGTGCAGCAGGTGCATTGATGCCTGTCCTACCAAAGCCCTTGGCGCAGACTTTGACGCCAATCTCTGTCTGTCCTACCAGACCATTGAGAACCGTGGAGAGATACCTTCAGACATTATTGACAAGATGGGCGACTGCATATATGGATGCGATCGTTGTCAGAAAGCGTGTCCTCATAATAAGTATGCAGTGCCGACAACAGTAGAAGACTTCCATCCCTCTTCCGCAATGCAGGCAATGAAGCGCATGGATTGGCATAACCTGACGGTTGACCAATACCGTATCCTTTTCAAAGGTTCTGCTGTAAAGCGCGCAAAGTATGATGGATTGATGCGTAATATAAATACACAAAGAAAGAAATGACAAATACACAACCGGCACTGATACGTGCATTTTTCGCCTCTTTTGCGGAAGGTGTGCTGTCAGAGAACACAGAACACCAGACGGAAGCCGTGGAATTGACACCACAGCGGGTAAAACAGATAATGCTCGAGCATTATGAAGATATTTCAAAATACTACTTTGATATACTCTTCAATCCCCTTGCAATAGTACACTATGACACGGCAGAGGAACTGATAGCAATCCTACGCTCACCTGAAGTTGCCCCGACGTTGAAGAGCCCGATAGATCTTTTCCGCCATGTATGCCGCACAGAGGAGGCGCATGAGGATATGGTTACGGAGTATCGCCGTAACTTCACATCTTTGCTTTCCGGCAAAGTGATGTCCCTTGATGACTTCTTCAATGGTTTTCCCGAAGGATATCTTGAAGATTGTGGGGGGCATTGTGAGCGTGAGGTGCGTGCTATGACACAGGTAGTGGTTAAATCTTTCTTTGCAGGTCGCAAGGCTGCAGGTGCTGAAGGCATCGGCGGTGTTAACCAAGTATATATATTCCGCCTGCTGATAGACAATATGCAGTGCCTGCTTCATATCCGTCCTGTGGAGATGAGCGATGAAACTGACCTGACGGAGGCGTTCCTCACAGTATGCCGCAACGAACAGAACATGAACACAATGTTGCAGACCATGCAGGCTGAGATGATGAAAAAATGAGACGATAACAGGCTCTTTTCCGCTTGTTACCGTCTCATTCCTTTATCGTTTACCGTCCTTTTTACATCAGTTCCAGTGTTACGATGGAGTTCTTTGGCATCTTGACTTCCATTGTTCCGTTCTTTATTTTCACATCCTTGAATGGAACTTCCTTCACTTTGTCAGGGTTCTCAAAAGTGTTAAGGTCGTTTATTCGTGGAGTTGTGAGTATGACACCGGTTGCTTTCTTCGCATTTATACCATTCATTTGCACCTTCACCGTCTGTGCCTTGTCCACAGAAACATTTGTCAGTGAGATGTGTACCTTTCCCTGTTTGTCCTTTGAAGCCGTTGCACTTACCAATGGCAACTTAGCTTCAAAGTGGCGGTTGGCACCTTTCATGTCCATCTCCTCGCATTCTATGTCAACCGGCAGATATGTAGCATCCTGATGAACGCCGTATTGTTTGAAAACATAATAAGTAGGAGTAAGCACCATCTTGTCGTCCTTGGTCAGAATCATAGACTGTAATACGTTTACTATCTGTGCTATATTTGCCATTTTCAAACGCTTGGTGTACTTGTGGAAAATGTCAAGGGATGTAGAAGCCACTATGGCATCACGCATAGAGTTCTGTTGGAACAAGTGGCCTTTTACCGTTCCTGGCTCCTCATCCCACCATGTTCCCCATTCGTCAAGCAGCAGAGCCACGTGGCCGCGAGGGTCTTTTTCGTCCATGATGGCTATATGTTTCTTCAGTACATCCTCTATTTCGCGGCACTTGCCGATAGTCCAGTAATATTGGTCTTTATCGAACTGCGTAGCCGAACCCTTTGAACCGCTCCATCCCGGCACGGTGTAGTAGTGTAAAGACAGTCCTGCCATGTTGCCGGATGCCCGATCCATCAGCACTTTTGTCCAATTATAGTCATAGTCACTCGCCCCACTCGCAATCTTGAACAGGTTGTGTCCGTCATAGTTGCGGCAATAAGTACTGTAACGGCGGAACAGGTCAGCATAATATTCCGGACGCATAGTGCCGCCACAGCCCCATGATTCATTGCCTACACCGATATATTTCAGGTTCCATGACTTCTCCCGTCCGTTCTTGCGACGTAGATTTGCCATAGGTGAGTCACCGTCACTGGTAATGTATTCCACCCATTTTGCCAGTTCCTCCACTGTTCCGCTACCCACATTGCCACTAAGGTAAGGTTCGCAGCCCAACAGTTCACAGAGATTGAAGAATTCGTGTGTGCCAAAGGAATTGTCCTCCACTGTACCGCCCCAGTTGTTGTTTACCATCTTCGGGCGGTTAGCTTTCGGACCTATTCCGTCCATCCAGTGGTATTCGTCGGCAAAACATCCGCCCGGCCAGCGCAATACAGGCACCTTCAGCGCTTTCAATGCGTTCAACACGTCAGTGCGGTAACCGTCCTGATTGGGAATGTTAGAGTCTTTGCCGACCCACAGTCCACCATAGATGCAGGTGCCGAGGTGTTCTGCAAACTGTCCGTAAATCTCTTTGGGTATGGTTTCTCCCGGCTTGTCGCCGTGCAGTGTAACAGTTTGCGCCGTGATAGGCAATGATGCAGCCACCAACATGGTAGTGCCGATAATCTGTCTTAGTCTCATGATTGTTGGGATTATGTTATATAAGTAAGTGGACAAAATTAGTTTTATGCTATTCTTTATTGAAGTCGTTGATTATCTGTGGAAACAACTCTCTCGGCACGCAGTGACGCTTGAAAAAGCAAGAAATAACCAAACAACAATAATACTAAACAACTACTTGATAGGTTCCTTCAGTTGTATGATGTTGCAAAAGTACAAAATAATTCCAATACTACCAAACAAAATCCGTTGAATAGACCATATCTGTTGCTGCTATTTCCATCTACACAGAAAAAAACTTTAAATGAATGATGTTTTTTCAAATTAAATAATTATCTTTGCACTGTGCCTACATAGGTAAGTCCGGTTCCCCACTGTGCCTTTCCTTGAAATGGCGTGACCCAACATATACAATTCACCATCAGTACAATGATTACACTGAATTCCATTATTAATACGGTTAAAGAGGCATCCTCTTTAATGAACACCTCACATTTTGACATTTCGCAGAAGGGAGGCTACTCAAATATTGTCACTTCTTCAGACGTGGCAGTGCAGAATTTCCTTTGTGACCGTCTTGCCTTATTGCTGCCCGGCAGCAGTTTTCTGTGTGAGGAAGATGACATGCAGGACAAATCTCCGGTGACCGGCTCTGACGCATGCCGGCAGCAGGAATATACTTGGATTATAGACCCTATCGACGGCACAGCCAACTATAGCCGTGGCATTGACCAGTGTGCTATATGCGTTGGACTGAAACACAATGATTCCATGCTGATGGGCGTTGTCTATCTCCCACGCACCGGTGAGTTGTTCTCTGCCGAGAAGGGTAGGGGAGCATATCTTAATGGCAAACGCATCCATGTTTCAGACCGTCCGTTTGAGAATGGCATAATATGTACTGCATTGACGGTATATCATAAGGAGTATGCCGATGTATGTTCCGAGATTATACTTGACGTATTCAAGCAGTGCAACGACTTCAGACGTTTTGGCGCTTGCGCTCCGGAACTGTGTTATATGGCTATGGGCAGGTGCGAGATGTACTTCGAGTATCTGCTGTGTCCTTGGGATTTTGCCGCCGCTTCGCTTATTGTAACAGAGGCAGGAGGTGTCATCTCTGACACGATGGGCAATCCTCTTACCTTTAGGGAGAGCAAGGGGGTGATTGCAGCCAATACGCCGGAGAACCTGCAACGGTTGCTTGATATTGTGAAATCAAGAATTGTGCAACATTAGGTGGTGCGCCTT
>CAZPNC010000062.1:0-7727 GCA_964587945.1 uncultured Prevotella sp.
GTTGTATGGTTTTCGGCTGCAGGTCACACGGTACAAAACCGTCTGCCACAGATCAATCACCACCAACCATAGTTGCTGTTTCTATGGTTACGACGTATGGGGGAGAGGAAAAGTTACAGCGCAATCAGTTAAAAGACGTTAACTTTGCTTTTACAAACTGGCGTGCCCTGAATATACTTATCTTCACCTGGTCTTCTGATATGGATAGTATGTCGGCTATTTCCTTGTAACTGTAGCCCTCAAAATCACGCAGCTGCATTACGCTGCGTTGCTTTTCGGGCAGCAGTCGCATGACCGCCCTTATGCTTTCCACCTGTTCCTGCCTGTCGGCATTGTCGTCATCCGGCTGCTGTGCCTCTGCCGCCAAGTCGAGAGACTCGCTTTGGTTCACCCTCATGCGCTGGCGGTCGAGGGCAAGGTTGCGGGTCATGCGTAGCGCAAAGGCTTCGAGATTGTCGACTTCTGCAAGGCGGTCACGCATATTCCATAGTTTGATGATAACGTCCTGCACGACATCTTCTGCCTCCTGACTACTGAGCGTGATGCGCAGTGCCAGACGGTACATGATGTTTTTAAGGGGCAATATGTCGCGTTTGACGTCAAGCATCCGTTAAGGAAATAAGCGTTAAGTGTTATTTTATTCTATGACTGTACCGTGCCGGCCGTCTATCTGTGTGGCGAGGGTGATGATGACACGCTTCACCCCTGCCTCCACGGCTTCGAGCGAATTCTCTATCTTGGGCATCATACCACCGGAAATCACTCCGTCTTCCACATATTTAATATATGATTCACGCGTGATAGACGGTATGACACTGTCGTCATCGTCAGGATTCGAGAGCACGCCTTTCTTCTCAAAGGAGAACACAAGGGTCACATCGTACCTGTCGGCAAGGGCTTTTGCCACGGTGGACGCCATGGTGTCGGCATTGGTGTTGAGTATATTTCCATTACCATCGTGTGTCAACGGAGCGACAACCGGTACCACTCCGCCGTCGACAAGCATTGCAAGGCGGTCGCCGTCAGCACAGTCCACATCACCCACAAAGCCGAAATCGACCATCTGCTCGGTGCCGTCATCCATGCGGACTTTCTTCAACGGGCGTTTGTGTGAGCGTATTATGTCCATGTCAGCACCCGTAAGTCCGAGTGCATTGACACCGTGTGCCTGCAGTTTTGCCACGATATTCTTGTTGACAAGGCCACCGTAGACCATCGTCACGACCGACAGCATATCTCCATCCGTTATGCGCCGTCCGCCTACCATGTGGCTTTCTATGCCGAGTTGCGCCGCTATCTTGGTGGCACGGCGTCCCCCGCCATGCACAAGCACCTTCTTTCCGCTGATGGCGGAGAAGTTATCAAGGAGTGCGGCAAGTTGTTCCGGGTCTTCGACTACGGCACCGCCGACTTTCACTATTGTAAGTTTCTGTTTCATTTTTATTGTCTTTTCCGGACTCTCCCGCATTCCCTTAACTTCCGGGACGTCCGGTTGGTCTTAACATATCATTTCCCTTATCTCCTCAAGCACCGCTTCCAGTTCCCCAACCGTGGCGGCACGTAGCATCTTTATGCGTGTCGGTCTGAAGTCGGCAATGCCCTTGAATACAGGAGTTGAAGCGAGATGGCGGCGCGTATGGAGTATGGCACGGTAGTCATCGCCTATATATTGGCGGTTGATGTGCAGCAGTTCCAACAGTATGTCTATCTTCTGCGACGCTGTAAGGGCCTCTCCACCTTCTCCGCACGCCTCTTTCGAGAATATCCATGGCTGCCCGAATGATGCACGTCCTATCATCACGGCATCCACCCCGTATCTGTCAAATGCCCTGTCAGCCTGTTCGAGTGACGTTATGTCGCCGTTGCCGATAATAGGAATGGTGATGTCCGGATTGTGCTTCACCTCACCTATGAGCGTCCAGTCGGCCTCTCCGGTGTACATCTGCGCCCTTGTGCGGCCGTGTATTGTCAAAGCCTTTATGCCACAGTCCTGCAGTTGCTCCGCAAGTGATGTTATCACAAGGCTGTCCGAGTTCCACCCGAGGCGTGTCTTTACCGTTACCGGAGTGTTGACGGCATTTACCACCGCCGCTGTCATGTCGAGCATAAGTGGTATGTTCTGCAGCATTCCGGCACCGGCCCCCTTGCCTGCCACCTTCTTCACAGGGCACCCGAAGTTAAGGTCTATGACATCGGGGTGCGCTTCGTTCTCAACTATGCGTGCCGCCTCCACGACATCTGCCGTGGTACGGCCGTAAATCTGTATGCCTACGGGACGCTCGTCATCGCTGATGGTAAGTTTCCGAACCGTGGCCTTTACAGAACGCACCAGCGCTTCGGCTGCCACGAACTCGGTATATACCATCGCTGCGCCGAAGCGTTTGCATAGTTTACGGAAGCCTATGTCCGTAACGTCCTCCATAGGTGCCAGGAACAGCGGTCTGTCGCCCAAGTCTATGTTGCCTATTTTCATTGTGTCTAAGGGTTATTGGTCATGGGTTGTAGGTTACAGGTCTGTCGGATAGGACTGTGGGTAACATGGCCCTGCAACCCATACCCTGCAACCTTATAACCCGCATACATCACTCATACACGTCCTCATCGGGTATATCCTCTTCTATAACGAGGTTGTCTATGATGAAGTTCTGGCGTTCCATGCTGTTTTTCCCCATATAGTATGCCAGCAGTTTCTCCACCTCGTCACTCTTATGCAGTTTCACCTGCTCCAGCCTTATGTCCGGTCCGATGAATCCGGCAAACTCATCCGGGGATATTTCACCAAGTCCCTTGAAGCGTGTTATCTCCGGATCAGGCCCCAGTTCTGCAATGGCCATCTGCCGTTCCTCATCGGTATAGCAGTAGCGTGTCACGAAATCCTTGGCCTTTTCCCCACGTTCCTTCAGTCGTCTGTCCTCTGCGGCGATGGCTGCCTTGTTCTTTATTCTTGTGCGTTTGTTACGCACCCTGAACAGCGGTGTCTGCAATACGTACACGTGGCCCTTCTTTATCAGTTCCGGAAAGAACTGTAGGAAGAACGTGATTGTGAGCAGACGGATGTGCATTCCGTCGACATCCGCATCGGTGGCCACGATGACCTTGTTGTAGCGTAGGTTGTCTATCCCCTCCTCAATGTCAAGCGCTGCCTGCAGAAGGTTGAACTCCTCATTCTCATACACCACCTTTTTCGTCAGTCCGAAACAGTTCAGCGGCTTGCCCCTTAGCGAGAATACGGCCTGCGTATTGACATCACGGCTCTTGGTGATGCTTCCGCTTGCCGAGTCGCCCTCGGTTATGAAAAGGCACGATTCCTCTCTGAGCTCGCCCTTCGCATCTGAATAATGCACACGGCAGTCACGCAGTTTGCGGTTGTGGAGGTTTGCCTTCTTGGCACGTTCACGTGCCAGTTTCGCCACACCGGCCATTGCCTTGCGCTCGCGTTCAGAGGTTTTTATCTTCTCTTCTATTACGTTTGCGATGTCAAGGTTACGGTGCAGGAAGTTGTCCACCTCTGTCTTGACGAAGTCTCCCACATACTTGTTGACGGAAACGCCTTCGGGCGACATGGTGAGTGAACCGAGCTTTATCTTTGTCTGCGACTCGAATATGGGTTCTTCCACATTCACTGCTATCGCCGCCACAAGGCCATTGCGTATGTCTCCATACTCATATTTGCCGAAATACTCCTTTATGGTCTTTGCTATGTGTTCCTTGAAAGCCGACTGATGTGTGCCTCCCTGCGTGGTATGCTGTCCGTTGACAAAGGAATCGTATTCCTCTCCGTTCTGGTTTGTGTGCGTAAAGGCTATCTCTATGTCCTCCCCCGCCATGTGGATGATGGGATACAGCGGTTCGGATGTCATCTGGTCCTTCAGCAAGTCCTGCAGGCCGTTGCGCGAAAGGATACGGCGGCCGTTGAACATGATTGCCAAACCGGTGTTGAGGTAGGTGTAGTTGCGGAGCATAGTCTCCACGATGTCGGCCTGGAAAGAGTAGTTCTTGAAGAGTGTCACATCGGGCTCAAAGAAGATATACGTCCCCGTCTCGTCCTCGGTAGGCTCTGTCGTGTCTGCCACCAGATTGCCGCGGTCGAACTTTGCCGTCCTTACCACGCCGTCACGGTATGACCTCACCTCGAACTTCTTAGAGAGGAAGTTTACCGCCTTGATACCTACACCGTTCATGCCGACGGACTTCTTGAACGCTTTGGAGTCGTATTTGCCACCGGTATTGAGTTGGCTTACAGCCTCAATCATCTTGCCTTGCGGAATGCCACGGCCGTAGTCACGCAGCGACACGGCCTTTCCGGCCAGCAGTTCTATCTCTATGCGCTTGCCGGCATTCATGCGGAACTCGTCAATGGAGTTGTCTATGGACTCCTTCAGCAACACATAGATGCCGTCTTCGGCATGCGAGCCGTCGCCAAGCCTGCCGATATACATTCCCGGCCGGGTGCGGATATGCTCCACATCAGACAGTTTCCGTATGTTGTCATCGGTATATTCTACCTGCTGTATGTTCTCAGTTGTCTCCTCTGCCATTGATTTTTCTCTTAAGGTTGTGGGTTTCAGGTTATCGGTTGGGGGTCTTTCGGATTGGAATGAGGGCTACGTGGCCTACAGACTACGACCGGAATCCGGCAACCCTTCCACCTTTACAACGGGCTTTTGTAACTCCGCAATCGCCTGACGGTATGCGCATCAAAATGCTGCCATGCGGACAGCACGCCTTCATTGGTCTCCATCATGGGGAGTGCCAGCGCGTACTTGAAGTGGTACTTATGGTACCATTTTATCAAATCGTCAAACGCCAGCGCATTGGCTCCCTTTGTCCTGTACTCCGGAAGCACACCTATGAGCAGCAGGTCAACCGTATCAGTGTCGTGGAAGAGCAGCGTGCGCAGCATGTGTATCCATCCGAAGGGCAGCATCCTGCCGTCGCCTGTACGGCGAAGGGCCTTTGAGAACGACGGGAAACTGACACCGAAGCCTATCATCTTGTCCGTAGGATTGTCGGAAACGACACTCTCGTCGAAAATGAACGTGATGAGGTTGAGGTCGGCCATCTTTATGTACTCGTTGATAATAACGTCTATCTGCCTCTCGGAGAGTTCAGAATACTCATAGAGATTCTTGTAGCACTCGTTCAATATGTGGAAGAACCTCTTGCCGAAGCCTTCATGCAGCAACTGCCTCTTGGTCAGTTTGTGCGGCACGATGTGGTATCTCTTCGCTATGAGCGACGTTATCTTGGCGAACTTCTCAGGCACCTCGTCCGGCACCCTGACCAGCTGCTGCACCCAGTCATTGTCCTTTGTGAAGCCCATGGCCTCGATATGCTTCTGGTAATAGGGATAGTTATGGTTGGCGTGCATGGATGCCATCACGTCAAAACCCTCCACCAACAATCCCTCTTTGTCGAGGTCGGTGAAGCCCATAGGACCTATTATCGTATCCATGCCATAGCGGTGGCCGTATTCCCTCACCTTGCCGATAAGGGCGGCGGACACCTCCATGTCGTCAATGAAGTCCAAGAAGCCGAATCGCACGTTCTTCTTGTTCCACGTCTCATTGGCATGGCGGTTGATGATAGCGGCCACTCTGCCAACGGGCCTGCCGTTGCGGTAAGCCATATAATATTCTGCCTGGCAGAAATCAAAGGCCGGATTACGGTCCGGCATCAGCGTATCTTTCTCGTCCTTGAACAGGTATGGCACAGCACAGGGGTCATTTTTATACAATTTTGTGCGGAAGTCAATGAACCGTTCTATTTCCTTCGACGTCGAAATGGTGCGTATCTCTATCATTTTTGTTGTTTTTCTCACATCTCCGCAGCAGCTGACTGCAGGAGATACCTTTTCAACGTACAAAGGTACAAAGAAAAACTCACAAAACAATAGATTTAAATAAAAAATAACATAATAGTCACATTGAAACGCCTTCATAATTTTGCCATGAAGAAAACTTTTGCTATCTTTGCAAGGAATTATGTCTGACAGACAAACAACAAAACTATAAATAAACTCATTTTTCGCTATGAATTACAAACAGAAGCGATTCTTCCTTACAGAGGAAGAAATCCCCAAGCAATGGTACAACATCCAGGCCGACATGCCAACCAAGCCGCTGCCGCCGCTGAACCCGAAGACCCACGAGCCGCTCGGAGCGGAAGACCTCTACCCTATCTTCGCAAAAGACCTGTGTCATCAGGAACTCAACACGAAAGACCAGTGGATAGACATACCTGAAGAGGTGCGGGAACAATACAAATATTACCGCTCTACACCTCTCGTCCGCGCTTACGGACTGGAGAAGGCACTGGGAACACCGGCACACATATACTTCAAGAATGAGTCTGTAAGCCCCGTAGGCTCACACAAACTCAACTCAGCACTGGCACAGGCATACTACTGCAAGAAAGAGGGCATCACCAACGTGACCACCGAGACAGGTGCCGGACAGTGGGGATGCGCACTGTCATACGCCGCAAAGGTGTTCGGACTGGAAGCCGCTGTATATCAGGTGAAGATTTCATACGAACAGAAACCTTACCGCCGCTCCATCATGCAGGCTTACGGCGCACAGGTAACGGCATCGCCATCCATGTCTACACGTGCAGGAAAAGATGTGCTGACAAAAGACCCTAACAACCAAGGTTCACTAGGAACGGCCATTTCTGAGGCTGTGGAACTGGCCATGGCAACACCTAACTGTAAGTATGTGCTCGGTTCTGTGCTTAACCATGTTGCACTGCACCAGACCGTAATAGGACTTGAAGCAGAGAAGCAGATGGAGATGGCAGGTGAATATCCGGACATCGTGATAGGCTGTTTCGGCGGTGGCTCGAACTTCGGAGGAATAAGTTTCCCATTCATGCGCCACAACATCCTTGAAGGAAAGAAGACACGCTTCATCGCGGCCGAGCCGGCAAGTTGCCCGAAACTGACACGCGGCGTATTCCAGTATGACTTCGGAGACCTCTCCGGACTGACACCACTGCTGCCGATGTACACGCTGGGACACAACTATATGCCACCTAACATCCACGCAGGCGGACTGCGCTATCACGGTGCCGGCATGATTATCTCACAACTGCTGAAAGACGGATACATGGAGGCTACGGACGTGAAGCAGAGCGATACATTCAAGGCTGGACTGCTGTTCTCAAAGACTGAGGGCATAATACCGGCACCGGAGTCTTGCCACGCAATAGCAACAGCAATATGCGAAGCAAACAAGTGCAAGGAGACTGGCGAGGAGAAGGTCATACTCTTCAACCTTTCCGGCCACGGACTAATCGACATGACGGCCTACGACCAGTATCTATCCGGCTCTCTGCGCGACTACGAGGTGACGGATGAGGATGTTAAAAAGAACATTGCCGAACTTGACAAAATAATATAATTTTTAATTACCAATCCCTCCCGGTCCTTGGTGGATAGAGAGGGGTGTCACGAAAGAGCCCTGATTACAATGTAAAAGCATTACTTTTACCGCGTAATCAAGGCTCTTTTATTGTGTAATCAGGGAACAATTGTCTTTACACCCACACCATAGGTGTTTTCCTACCATATTACGGTGCCTCACGAAGCATCCCTGCCAAAGACAAACAACAAGGGCTATCGGTGACAACAAATAACAACTTTCCCGACTTTTGCTGTCATCGGCCGCTGGAACAGCAAAGCGCCGTAGGTGCGACAGAATGGAGGATAGGGCGTAAGCCCTATCTAC
>CAZPNC010000062.1:7827-12386 GCA_964587945.1 uncultured Prevotella sp.
CAGCAAAGCGCCGTAGGTGCGACAGAATGGAGGATAGGGCGTAAGCCCTATCTACCATGGGTATCATTACAATACATACAGCGCCTACGGCGCTCAGCGGGATGGTCATTCAATAGGTATGGCTCACGCCATACCCTATGCTATGTCGCACCTACGGCGCTTTTCATTGGAATAGATAAATCCTTGAATATGGACGACCGTAGCCATGTATTTGGCTACATCCATAAGCCATTTACCAAATTCTTTTTTCATTCTATTTTTGTATATCGGTACAAAGTTACAAGAAAATCCGCATTACACAAATCTCTGTGTAACTTGATGATGGTGCGCTATAACTGCGGCAGTTCTATGCTGGTGCGGTCGCCACCTTTGGAACCAGGGTCACTGACATTCATTTACCTGCCCTCCAAGGCTGGGGATATGCCGCCGATGAAGAGTACAACATTATTTTTGCCGCGTAATCAAGGCTCTTTTATTGTGTAATCAGGGAACTATAGTAACGTCCGGCAAAACATACAAGGAAGCGCAAACGAAACAAACACAGAAAAGGCATTTAAAAATCATCCACCGTATTCTTTTGTTGCATAAAAGACAAATAAAGTTTTTTGCCTATTTTGTCCTTTCGAAAAGTCTTTTCATGTTTCTTGGGAACTGTTGACAGACGTACTTTCGACACGCCTTTCCCCAACTTTTCCAATTGTTCTGGAGTAACATCAAACTGCGCTGTGGAAGTTATTTCCGTTAAAGGAAGCACCATATTACCCAAAACCATCCCCAATGACTCCGTGCCTTCTCCTAAATGAGAACCATGAAGCGTCAACACTTCTCCGTCAAATGTCTTTAATAACATAACGGGTTCTTTCATGAAGCACAATTTTTCAGATCTTACTGCCACAATGATGTAGTACAAAGAATCTTGCTTAACGACAGAATACTGCACACTCCCCCCAATGTATGTATAGCGGGCAGTTTGCGCATTAGCATACAAGCCGCAAACAAGAAGCAGCACTGTGAATATAACATTCAAGGTCTTCATTGTTCCACTTTGTTCCCTTTTATTGTCATTAAAGGATTTTTTCATTGTATTGTATGGTCTATTGCTAAGGCAAGCGTCACTGCATGCCAAATTCTATAAATTGACTTTGCCATGTATTTGGCTACATCCACAAGCCTTTTTCCATATTCTTTTCCTTCTACATTTCTGTATATCGGTACAAAGTTACACAAAAATCCGCATTACGCAAATTTTTGTGTGACTTTTTATGGCGTTATTCCACCATATTTATTCATCTCCGCCTCCGAGGGCATGATACAATTCTATAATAGACTGTATCTGCTCGTATCTGTCATCAACGGCCGTCAGTTGAGATTGAAAATGGTACAGACCGTATCGCAAAAACATTCCGAAGATAGTATCGGTAGCGAATTGGAATTATTCAGATATTCCCAAAAATTTGCTCATCCGTTCAATGCATCGTTTCTTCTGGTTGATGTTTGGATGGACATAGAGATTAAGTGTTGTTGCAATATTGGAATGACCAAGTATCACACTCACTGTTTTGTAATCACATTGGCTTTCAATACATCTGGTAGCAAATGTATGGCGCAGTCCATGAAATACAATTGGCGGTATATTAAGACGCTTTAAAAGTCGAGCAAAATAATCACGATAAGAACGAGGCTCCTTTGAATGTATTGAATTTCCCACTACAAAGAGTGATAAAGAATTCTTTTTTACAATTCTCAAAGGCTGTATTAGCTGCATGGAAATCGGAATTTCACGATATGAGTTGCTTGTCTTGGGGGATGAACTGATTTTTTCCGTTAACTTCAATTCACAGTTATATACTCTTCCAACAGTGTGTTTGACTATTATTATCTTTTGGCTGAAATCGACATCCTCCCATTTCAGGGCACATACTTCCCCGATTCTCATTCCTGTACAAAGCGACAACAGTATGCCAATATTCTGTGACGTTGGCTTTTCAATCAAATGGCACATTAAAATTCGTTGATGATTCAATGCCAATATTGGCAAACGGCGTACATTGGTATTTGTCGGATATTCCACTTCCCATTCCTCAAAAGGGAACATTTTATGTTTACTTCCATATTTGATGACTGATTTCAGTACCGCCACTAAATCTCTAATAGTTTTTCTTGCGAGACCTGCGGAAAATTTGTCTAACACAAACTGCTGTACGTCGTTTTCTGTTATAACTGTCATTGCCCCGAAACATGGGAGTAAATGAGTTTTTAGAGTAAGCATATAGGCACACATGGTAGAATGCTTCACTATTGGACGTTTTGCATCACACCAACTTTTAGAAATTTCTTGAAATGATTTTTGCATATACATATTTTACAAGAGTTAATACTATACAATTCTTGCAAAGTCTGTATTATTCATTGATTTATCATCTATTTATTACCTTTTGAACGATTGTGGGTTCTACAAAGCATCTCGCAGTTTTCGATAGATGTTGTTCCACCTTTGCTCCATGCCGTTACATGGTCGGCATCCATCTCTGTAATTTTATAGATACGTGTTTTATTGGCATTATCACCCAAAGCGCAAAGTGGGCAGTTCGAAATGCCTTTCTTATTTGCTTCTTCTGTTTGCCGTTTGTATGCAACCTTTTTTGTAGACTCTTCGAATATGCGAATATCAAGCAACCTCTTGTCTTTTTCCCCACCTAATACATATTCATATATATTCCGAGAGCATTTAATACTTTCATCTGATTGTAAAGCCCTCACGCGTTCTGTAACAAGATCTACGCTGTATGGAGTGTTGTGATAAGTTTCATAAAGTCGCCCCCATTCCAAACCGTACATATCGTGTTCTACCATTGTGAATGTAGTGGATGCCCAATCAATTACGGAACGGAAATAAATTTCCAGTTCGTTTACTGACGTGTCACGGCGATGCAGGCTCATATAGGCATCTATGCTCATTTGTTTGCTATCACAAACCCATTTGAGGGCTTCGGCAAGGTAATCTTGTCGTTTAACGTCCCCCCTTACATAATGACTCCATTTCTGTACTTCAGCATTTTGCGAATTACTAAACACCAGTTTGGCTGCATTCACAAATTTGCCGGAGTATATGGCGTTGAGTAATTCTTGTTCGTTCAGTGGTATACCCACAATATTTATGGTCTTAAACCATTCTTTTATCTCTTTTTCCTCTCCCTCGCATTCATATACAAGTAGTGATGATTGTAATATCTTTTGCTGTAATTCATCCGGCAACCCCGAAAAATACTGCACATTGTCATTTGCATCCTTTATGGCAAATTTCCCTGTAACGAATCTACCAAATGATGTAATGCGTTGCTGACCGTCAAGAACTTCATATCGTCCGTCATTTGTACGATTGAAGTATATCAGACCTATGGGATAACCTTTCAATAATGATTCAATTACGGCAACATCTCGTTTTCCATCGTTATAGATATAATGGCGTTGATATTCTGGTTGGATTGTAAGCCGTCCATCAAGACCAAATAGTCCCTTACCCTCCAACTCATTGTAGGAAAATCCTTTGCATATGTCTGCAACACTCCATTCTGTATGTAATATCGTTTTCATAAGCTGATTATTTATTCATCTATTTCAGACTCTATCGTTTCATTGTTATTATTGAGAAGAATGCCTGTTTTTGCGTTCAAATTGGAAACAACTGTTTTGCCTGTCTTCGACTCCAACTCTATTCGTGCATTACGGGCTATTTCCCCACCATCGTGAGCCACTTGTTTATGTTCATCAAAAGAAGAAGGCTGTTTGCTTTCTGATATTTCTTTCGTTGAAAGTTCTGCCAGCATATTGAGTACAAGTTCTTTGTTGGTCATATTATCACGCAGGTTTTCTTTCTTCAAGCCCTTGAACATTTTATATTCTTTTGCAGTCATGTCACTCCAAGTCTGATAGATTATATCGGTAAGTGTGGCAAACTGTACTCCTTCCTGCAAGCCATGCTTTTTCCATTCATCTGTCAAATCCTTGCGTATTTCAATGGATTTCAAGCGTTGATTTATCCAATTGTCCGAATATCCCAATCTCTTATAGTCAGTCAATGCCTGATTGATGGACAACTCTGGGTCTTGCATTTGGTCGATACGGTCAGAAGCAACCTTTGCCATCCATAGTTTGAATGGTTCTGCCTTTGGCGATGGAATAGACTGAATAAGACGTAGGATTTGCTCTGTATCAGCCACATCTGTTAGATACATTTTTCCATCTGCCGATTTCATTTTCAGTTGACTACAATTTGTAGCCAACTCACTTTCCTCTTTCTTAAGTCGCATTTTTAATACGCTCCAATATTTACGTGGATTGGGACTGTCCGTTAGAACATTTACTACATCTACTATTGAGAAATACCATTTTTCTTCTTTATCATCCCAAATGGTGCGAACTTTCTTCTCTTCAAAAAGTTTGATTGTATTCTGCTTAGCCATGATAATATCTTTTAGATTCTAATTTTTATTTTGTTTTTAAGTTGAAATCTTAGGGCAAACACAAGGTGATTCCGGCAAAGAACTTGGGTTGCGTCC
>CAZPNC010000063.1:0-12242 GCA_964587945.1 uncultured Prevotella sp.
ACAATTTTATTTTCTGAGTAAGGCATTACCCACACGATTTAACATAGACCCAAAAAACAGCAACAGGCAGATTACGTGTTATGTAATCTGCCTGTTGCTGTTTCACTATCTTAACGACTAAGATGTAAATAGAATGGAGCGACAGACGGGATTCGAACCCGCGACCCCAAGCTTGGGAAGCTTGTGCTCTACCAACTGAGCTACTATCGCATAGAGAAGACTATGCCACCTATAGAAAAAGGGATTGCACAACCTACAGAATGCCAACGGTTGACATAATGTTGAGCCTTCCCTCTAACATGCTATTATGGAGCCGATAATGAGACTCGAACTCATGACCTACGCATTACGAATGCGTTGCTCTACCAACTGAGCCATATCGGCATTTCACCTTTAGCGAGTGCAAAATTACAAATTTCTTCTTAATTGTGCAAACATTGTAGCAAAAATTTTTCACATAACACCCATTTTGCAGAAAATTCATACAAGAAGCTATAACTTCCCAAAAGTATCCGTCAAAATATTCACAAACAATATACAAGTAGTTGTTCCTTGTTTAGGCAAGCGTCACACCCTTGGGCAGCCTTGGGCGTAGATATGTTGACTTTTCGTCAACATATATTGGTAATGTCTTTTGTATTGTCGTTTCTAATACTATTGGACAACCTTATGTAATTGCATTGCTTTTACATTGTGATTGCGCCCTTTTCACACGGTGAAAGTAACGCTTTTACAGTGTAATTGGGCCTCTTTTGTAGTAGCATGGTTTTCCTTGCTGTTTTTAGATGTGCATCTGTCACATAATAGTGCCGCCCATGCGGCAACTATCCAGCAACGAAGTTAAAAAACTTTAATATCACATTATATACATAGTTGTTTCTTGCCCGACTCAAAAAAAAGCAGTAACTTTGCACACTGTTTGGAATAAGTATCAATTAACGAGCTTAAAAAGGAAAGATAGCAATGTCTAAAGTTTGTCAAATTACCGGCAAGAAAGCAATGATCGGTAACAATGTTTCACACTCAAAGCATCGCACAAAGCGTAGTTTTGACGTGAACCTCTTCAGCAAGAAGTTCTTCTATGTAGAAGAGGATTGCTGGATCAGTCTTAAAATATCCGCTGCAGGCCTTCGTGTTATTAACAAGGTCGGCCTTGACGCAGCATTAAAACAGGCTACAGCGAAAGGATATGTAGACTGGAAAGATATTAAAGTAATAGGAGAATAAAAACTATGGCAAAGAAAGCAAAAGGCAACCGTGTACAGGTAATACTTGAATGCACGGAGATTAAGAACAGCGGTTTGCCAGGTACAAGCCGTTACGTTACGGTGAAGAATCGTAAAAATACTCCAGAGCGTCTTGAGTTGATGAAATACAATCCCATCCTCAAAAAGATGACACTCCACAAGGAGATTAAGTAATCTATAAAATTATAATAGAGCTATGGCAAAGAAAACCGTCGCCACCCTCCATGAAGGATCAAAGGATGGGCGCGCATACAGCAAGGTTATAAAGATGGTAAAGAGCCCTAAAACGGGTGCTTACATCTTTGACGAGAAAATGGTTCCTAACGAGGACGTTCAGGCTTTCTTCAAGTAATATACTTGATTGATTAGCATTATACACAAATAAAACAAGGAGGTTGCATGCGTTTCACGAAACTCATGTAGCCTCTTTTTCTTTTTATACACCATCTTTTTACACACCATGCAGAATTTCAAAGTTGTTATAGTTGAAGATGTTCCGTTGGAAATGAAAGGCACCGAAGGTTTACTGAAAACAGAGGTACCAGAAGCGGAAATCATTGGCACTGCACAGACAGAGGGAGGATTCCTTAGACTGATGCGGACGGTAAAACCAGATTTGGTACTACTTGACCTAGGACTACAGGGCAGCACCACAGTCGGAGTAGAATTGTGCAGACAGACGAAGTCTGAACACAGCAACATAAAAGTACTTGTGTTCACAGGCGAAATTCTGAACGAGAAACTGTGGGTGGATGTCCTCGACGCTGGTGCCGATGGTATCATACTGAAAACAGGCGAGATGCTGACACGCGCCGATGTCATCAATGTAATGTCTGGCAAGAAATACGTTTTCAATCAACCTATTATGGAGATAATCGTAAACAACTTCCGCCACAATATAACAGGGGAGATAATGAAGCAGGAGGCTTCTATTGGATACGATATTGACGAATACGACGAACGTTTCCTACGCCATCTGGCCTTAGGATACACGAAGGAACAGATTACAGGATTGCGCGGAATGCCTTTTGGCGTGAAAAGTCTGGAAAAGCGTCAAGCAGAGTTAGTACAGAAACTATTCCCCGAGAGCAATGGCAAGGTAAGCGTGAATGCCGTACGATTGGTGACAAGGTCTTTCCAATTACACATTCTCAACCCAGAGAATTTGGAAGCAGACGAGGAATAAAACTTACGATTTATCAATAAAACACACCTAAATGGTGATAATTCAGAAGAAAAATGTTCTTTTTCTTTGAAATCTAAAAAAAAAGATGTACCTTTGCGTAATTCTTTAGTAAGAACATATAAATGTCAACAAGATAAAAGTTAAAAAATAACACACCATATTATGAAACATCAACTCCGCAGCGCTGTCTGCACAGAAGGTCGCCGCATGGCAGGGGCACGTGCCCTATGGGTTGCCAACGGCATGAAGCGAGAACAATTCGGCAAACCTATCATAGCAATCGTCAACTCTTTCACACAATTCGTACCTGGGCACACACATCTGCACGAAGCAGGACAAATTGTCAAAGAGGAGATAGAAAAGATGGGCTGTTATGCAGCTGAATTTAACACTATCGCTATTGACGACGGCATAGCCATGGGACATGATGGAATGCTTTACTCTCTCCCTTCACGCGATATTATTGCTGATTCTGTAGAATACATGTGTAATGCCCACAAGGCAGACGCTATGATTTGCATATCCAACTGCGACAAGATTACGCCAGGTATGCTTATGGCTGCCATGCGCCTCAATATTCCTGCAGTATTCGTCAGTGGTGGTCCAATGGAGGCTGGTGTATATAAAGGAGAAAATCTCGACCTCATTGCCGCAATGATCAAGGGGGCAGACAAGACCGTTAGTGATGAAGAATTAGCAGAGGTGGAGAATCGCGCATGTCCAGGATGTGGATGTTGCTCAGGGATGTTCACCGCAAATTCCATGAACAACCTCACGGAAGCCATCGGTTTGTCATTACCGGGTAACGGTACAATTCTTGCTACTCACGTCAACCGCAAACGCTTGATGAAAGACGCGGCACGCCAGATAGTAAATAACGCTTTCGCATATTATGAAAAAGGAGATGAATCCGTCTTGCCACGCAGCATAGCTACACGTACAGCTTTCCTAAATGCTATGACACTTGATATAGCCATGGGTGCTTCAACAAACACCGTGCTACACCTACTAGCCGTAGCACAGGAGGCCGAGGTGGATTTTTCAATGAAAGACATTGACGCGCTATCCCGCAAAACCCCATTCTTATGCAAACTGGCCCCGAACTCTCAAAAATACTCCGTACAAGAATGTGGTCGTGCCGGTGGCATGATGGGACTACTTGGCGAACTCGCCCATGGAGGACTGATTGATACAAATGTAAAACGAGTAAACGGTCATACACTGGCAGAGGATATAGAAAAGTATTCCATACTTAAAACTAATGTTGACCCTGAAGCGAAACGCATCTATTCAAGTGCACCTGCAGGAAAGTTCTGTAACCAACTGGGTGTACAGGACACTACATACGAAACACTTGACACCGACCGTAAGAACGGTTGCATACGCGACATAGAACATGCTTACACAAAAGATGGCGGCATGGCAATACTATTCGGTAACATTGCGCAGGGAGGCTGCGTAGTCAAAACGGCTGGCGTAGACGAATCCATCTGGAAATTCTCAGGTTCAGCGGTAGTGTTTGATTCACAAGAAGACGCCTGCGATGGCATACTCGGCGGAAAAGTAAAAAAGGGAGACGTGGTTGTAATAACTCACGAAGGTCCTAAGGGCGGCCCAGGCATGCAGGAAATGCTCTACCCAACCTCTTACATCAAATCCATGCACATGGGCAAAGAGTGCGCCCTTATAACTGACGGACGTTTCTCCGGCGGAACTTCAGGCCTCTCCATCGGGCACATCTCGCCAGAAGCTGCGAATGGTGGCAACATCGGTAAAATCGTAGATGGCGACATCATTGAGATAGACATTCCGAACCGTTCCATAAATGTAAAGTTGTCTGACGAGGAACTTGCCGCAAGACCAATGCAACCACTGAAACGCAATCGTGTGGTGCCAAAATCTCTAAGGGCTTACGCCCAATCTGTATCTTCTGCAGACAAGGGCGGCGTTAGAATTATCGAGTAGTTGATTGACCTACAACACTAATGAAAGAATGGAAAAGATAACTGGTGCTGAAGCACTTATGCTCTCACTGAAAGCCGAGGGTGTAAAGACCATATTTGGATACCCTGGTGGCAACATAATGCCAACATATGATGCTTTGTATGACTACACCATGGGTGAAAAGAAAGCATTTGAACACATACTCGTTCGTCACGAGCAGGCCGCTGCACACGCAGCAGAAGGCTATGCCCGTGTAAGTGGTAAGGTCGGTGTGACTCTTGTTACATCAGGTCCTGGTGTGACCAACACCGTGACCGGTGTTGCCGATGCCATGATGGATTCAACACCTATCGTGGTCATTGCAGGACAAGTCGCTACCAGTGTACTTGGTTCGGACGCATTCCAAGAGGTAGACCTTGTTTCAATCAGCCAGCCGATAACGAAATGGGCTTATCAGATACGACGCGCAGAAGATATAGCATGGGCAGTAAGCCGCGCTTTCTATATTGCAAAGAGCGGAAGACCTGGACCAGTGGTATTGGATTTCACGAAGAATGCACAGACCCAGAAGTTTGAATACAAGCCAACAAAGGTAGACTTTATCCGAAGTTACATCCCTGTTCCGGAGTTGTCAGCAGACAAAATAAAGGCTGCTGCCCAACTGATTAACAATGCAAAAAAGCCTTTGGCACTCGTTGGGCAAGGTGTGGAACTTGGTAACGCACAGGAAGAGTTGAAGCTATTCCTTGAAAAAGCTGATATTCCTGCCGGACGAACTCTCATGGGACTATCTGCCCTGCCAAGCAATCACAAGTTGAATATGGGTATGTTAGGTATGCACGGCTCTTATTCTGTCAACATAAAGGAACAAGAAGCAGATGTACTCATTGCCATAGGTATGCGATTCTCCGATCGTGTAACAGGAGACCTTAGCCGTTATGCGAAGCAGGCAAAGATTATCCACCTTGACATTGACCCATCAGAAATCGACAAAAATGTAAAAACAGACATCGCCGTAATAGGTGACTGCAAAGTATCCCTGCCTGCAATAACCGCCCTTATAAATAAGGCTGACCACACAGCATGGAAGGAATCTTTCCAGCCATTGCGCGAAAAAGAGGTAGAACAGGTGATAACACCGGCAACAAAACCTACCTCTGGCCCTCTGCTGATGGGAGAAGTTGCAAATGAGGTAGCCAAAGCAACTGGCAGCGAGGCTGTCCTCGTCACAGACGTAGGCCAGAACCAACTCATGTCCGCACGCTATTTCAAGTATCTTCGTAGCCGGTCAATAGCCACATCAGGCGGTCTCGGCACCATGGGTTACGGACTACCGGCAGCAATGGGCGCAACATACGGAGCCCCAGACCGCACTATTTGCTGTTTCATGGGCGACGGTGGACTGCAAATGATGATACAGGAATTTGGTACAATCATGGAACATCACATTCCGGTAAAGATGATTCTGCTGAACAACAATTTCCTTGGCAACGTACGCCAGTGGCAGGATATGTTCTTCGGACATAAGCGTTCTTTCACCCCTATGGCAAATCCAGACTTTGGAAAGGTTGCTGAAGCGTACGGGATACCCTTCCACCGCGTGTCAAAGCGTGAAGAGCTTGCTGATGCCATCAATGAGATGTTAAGCACAGACGGTCCGTTCCTACTGGAAACAATCATCAAGCCAGATGCCAATGTGGAACCAATGACCGCTCCTGGCAAGGCCGTAAACGAGATGATGCTTAATGTTGAATGCTGATATCCTTAGCATAAGAAAAGATAAGAAATCGTATATAAGTAGAAAGACGAAGAATGGATAAAGAGACTAATAGTTGTTGTACCAAAAACAACAATCCTGTTCAAGAAGAGCACAATGGGTTTCCATTATACACTCTGCAGGTTTACACAGAAAACATAGCCGGCGTTCTCAACCAGATTACGGCCGTCTTCACACGTCGACAGATAAACATAGAATCACTCAACGTATCACCTTCAAGCATAAAAGGTGTCCACAAATACACCATCACGGCATATAGCGATGAAGAAACCATCAAGAAGGTCGTGAAACAGATAGAAAAGAAAATAGACGTGGTAAAGGCTCACTATTATCTTAACAGTGATCTTTTCATAGTAGAGGTGGCACTCTTCAAGATTTCTACACCTGTCATGATGGCGAATGCAGAAATGTCACGTGCCATACGCCACGCCAATGCACACATTACAGAAGTCAACGACACTTTCTGTATAGTGGTATATGAAGGTACTACAGACCACATACTCAATCTTTTCCACAAACTGAACAAAGAGCCTGACAGCATTCTGCAGTTCACACGTTCCGGACGCATTGCCGTAACACGCCACTGCCAAGAAGAAGTCAGCCACTTTCTGCATGAGCGTGGAGAATCTATGTAGATAGCAAGATTTTCCGATGACAGACAATACAACTAAATATCACTGCACGGCAGATGCCTTTCATTGCGATTTCCAGCACCAGTTATGTCTCAGCCACTTAGGCAACAGTCTGCTCAACGCCTCCGATATACACTCCACACAGCGCAATTTCGGAATGACATATCTCAACACCTTCAATAAAACGTGGGTGCTGTCACGTCTTGCCATAGAATTACAGGACGTGCCAAAGGAGCATGAAGACTTCACTATCGAGACTTGGGTGGAAAGCGCAATGAAATACTTTACAAAACGTAACTGGGCTATTTATTCCCAAAATGGGGATAAATTCTTCGGATATGCTAAAAGTATTTGGGCAATGATAGACACCATTACGCGTGAACCACAGGACATTATAGCTTTTAATGACGGAAGAATCAAGGAGTATTTATGTCCCGACAAGGAGTGTGATATGAAAGATGTTTCAAGAGTCACGACACCTAAGATGACAGACTACACTGAGTTCATGGTAAGTTATAGTGATATAGACGTAAACGGCCACTGCAACTCAATGAAGTACATCGACCACGTCATGGACACATTCAGCAGGGAACACTTTCAGAACTATCAGCTTCACCGCATAGAAATAGCCTATGTAGCAGAAGGACATTGGGGGGAGACCATACGTATCTACCACCTGTCAACCGATGACACACAGCACTTCTTCCGCCTTACGAAAGGCAACGGTGAAGAAAGCGAACAGGAACTATGTCGATTGAAAGTACATTTTAAGAGCAAAGCGATATAAATAATGTGCAAATACTTGCATTATTCAGAAATAATCATTACCTTTGCATCTCGAAAAACAAGACAGTTATATACAAAACAACTTTATAAATTTTACAAAAATGGCAAAAATGAATTTTGGTGGCGTTATCGAAGAGGTAATGACACGTGAAGAATTCCCATTGGAGAAGGCTCGTGAAATACTCAAAGACGAGACTATCGCAGTAATCGGTTATGGTGTTCAGGGGCCTGGTCAGGCTTGTAACCTGCGCGACAACGGCTTCAATGTTATCGTAGGCCAGCGTCAGGGCAAAACATTTGAAAAGGCTATAAATGACGGTTGGATACCAGGTGAGACACTCTTCTCTATTGAAGAGGCAGCAGAAAAGGGTACCATCGTAATGTGTCTTCTTTCTGATGCAGCCGTTATGTCTGTATGGCCTACACTGCAGAAGCACCTCACACCAGGCAAGGCTCTATACTTCTCTCACGGTTTCGCCATAACATGGTCTGACCGCACAGGTTGTGTTCCATCCAAGGATATTGACGTTATCATGGTTGCACCTAAGGGTTCAGGTACTTCTCTCCGCACAATGTTCCTCGAAGGCCGTGGCCTCAACTCTTCATACGCAGTTTACAACGACGCTACAGGCAAGGCACTTGACCGCACTCTCGCTCTTGGTATCGGCATAGGTTCAGGTTATCTTTTCGAGACTACATTCCAGCGTGAAGCCACTTCTGACCTCACAGGCGAGCGTGGCTCACTGATGGGTGCAATACAAGGTCTTCTCAGCGCACAGTACGAAGTACTCCGCGAGAACGGACACACACCTTCTGAAGCATTCAACGAGACTGTTGAGGAACTCACACAGTCACTCATGCCTCTTTTCGCAGCAAAGGGTATGGATTGGATGTATGCTAACTGCTCTACAACAGCACAGCGTGGTGCCCTCGATTGGATGGGTCCTTTCCACGATGCATGCAAGCCAGTAGTAGAGAAGCTGTACCATTCTGTAAAGACTGGTAATGAAGCACAGATTTCAATCGACGCAAACTCTAAACCAGACTATCGTGCTGGTCTTGAGAAAGAACTCACAGCTCTCCGTGAATCAGAAATGTGGCGTACAGCAGAGACAGTTCGTAAACTCCGTCCAGAAAACAACTAATTGAAGATTAACAGTCTCTCTAATAGCCTTACGGCGCATTGACTTTTGTCAATGCGCCGTTTTTTTTATAAGGTAAGGAACAAGGTTTTATCTACAGGAAACACATCTCACCTTATTTTTGCAACTGAGTTGCAAAAATAAGGTTGTAACTTTGCACTTAGAAATCAAAAGTAAAAAGATGGAAGAAGTTTTCAATCTGGTGAATGCCATGTCACCCTACCTCCTGCTGGGTTTTCTCTTTGCAGGAATCCTCCACGCCTTCATACCTGGCGCAGTATACAGTCGTTATCTTTCCGGACACGGCTTCCGTTCTGTATTCTATGCGACCCTTTTCGGCATCCCCCTACCCCTATGTTCGTGTGGAGTAATCCCGACAGCCATGTCCCTCCGCAGAGAAGGCGCAAGCAAAGGGGCCACAGTGTCATTTCTCATCGCCACACCAGAGACAGGTGTTGACTCCATAGCCGCCACCTATTCACTCATGGGACTACCTTTCGCTATAGTCCGTCCCATATCCGCTTTCTTTACATCACTTCTTGCAGGTCATCTGGTCAACACGTTCGATAAAGACACCAAGACTGCCACCGTTATAGCAAAGAATACCGAGGCCACAGACCCATCAGGACATGGAACATGCTGCGAAGAGACACACAATCACCATAAGGGTTTCTTCGGAAAAGTAAAGGAAGCCCTTGAATACGGATTCGTCGATATGCTCGGTGATATAGGCAAATGGCTCTTCATAGGCTTGCTGGTAGCAGGACTTATAACAGTATTTGTACCAGACTCTTTCTTTGAAGTATTCAAAGGCAATACCATTCTTAGTATGCTACTCGTACTTTGCATAGCGATACCTATGTACGTCTGTGCCACAGGCAGCATCCCCATCGCCGTAGCCCTAATAATGAAAGGCCTCACTCCCGGTGCGGCTCTCGTATTGCTCATGGCAGGTCCAGCCTGCAACATGGCATCCATCCTCGTCATCAATAAGGTTCTTGGCAAAAAGACCCTTGGGTTATATCTCGCATCAATCATTACAGGTGCTATCATCGCCGGAAGCATCATCGACCAATTGCCACAGGAATGGTTCTTGCCAACAATCATGCACACGTCCGGCAGTTGTGCAGAAGACAGCATATCATGGATTAATTACGCCAGCACTGCAGCCTTATGCATACTTTACATAAATGTCATCTGGCATCATTTCAAACATCCACACTCCCACTGCCACAGCACAGAACCAGCTCACGATAACACATCACATACCACAAATAACATGATAGTATTTCACATAAAGGGAATGAACTGCTCCCACTGTTGCGCAAACGCCACAAAGGCATTACTCTCATTACCAGGCGTTACCGATGCACAAGTTGACCTCACCACTGGCCAGGCGCAGGTATATGGCACAACTTCTTTTGAATCCATAAAAGAAACAATAGACTCTTTGGGTTTCAGTGCAGAACGATGAAAAAGAGCGTAGAAACCAAAGGCTGTTGAAACCAAGAATTAGCAAAATTGTCTCACGTTTCTTCACCATTTCCGGTGGAATGGAGCCATCACGGTCATGAGGAGTCTCTTTTGTAACAGAACCATACTTCGTTTGAACTAACTTTCTCAGCCTGCCGTTGCGACGGTTGATGAAGCCCGAACCAATATTTAGCATATATTTATCTGTACACCTGACAGATAAGTCTTATTATTGTTCAATATCCAAAGAGTAACACTTATGTCTGTAGAATAGAACATATTGCGAGGGAGTATAATGATAGCCTCTACCTTATGATTTAGCAAAAGTTGTTTACGTGTTTCCAATTCTTGACCTTCACCACTCAGCGCACCATTAACCAAAAGTACAGCGAAATCATCCGTTCACTCATGAGTATCTACTTCTGTGGCGGTTCCTGCATTGAGGATGTCAACTTCTTCCTATTCTGATTAACCAAACTCTTTGCTTAGCAAAGCACACGGTTATGCAGTTGAACCGGTTTTTCATTTCTTTTCTGAGATAGGACTATTTTCAAAAGCAGAATTATCTATATTCTTAACAGATGATGGAATGTAGATATGCTTCAAGCTCTTACAATCCGAAAACGCTTGTCTGCCGATTCTATCTAAACCTTCCGGAAGACTTACAACTGAAAGACTATAGCATTTTGAGAAGGTGTTTTCCTCTATAGAAACCGGTGCCAATAACTGTACTACAGAAAGATTGACGCACTTATAGAAGGCAGAGTAATCAATGAATTGTAATGTTTTTGGCAATATTACTTCACGTATGGCATTACATTCACCAAATGCATAGGAGCCTATTTTTTTTATGTTCTCAGGTATACGGAGAACAATTTTTGAGAATCTGCCCGAAAAAGCACCATCTCCGATTGTTTCCACGCTTTCCGGTATTGTTGTTGTACTGCATCCCACCAAAAGCGTCTTCCCATCCTTGCTCAACAAGGCATTAGAGCCTTTTGGCGATAAGTAATTTGGATTGTCTTCAGACACTTTTATCTCATCAATCTCGTGACATCCTCCAAATGCATTCTCAGAAATGGTGGTTACATTCTTTGGAATATTGACTGAATGGATAACGGTTCCGTCAAAACAGTTTCTTCTCAATGCACTTATATCATTTCCGATTGTTGTTGAACGACATGTGGCAATCAAGGTGGAATCGGACTTCCTTACAATGCCATTACAGTTGGAGCGTGAATCATAATATGGATTAGACTTGTCTACCACTATAGAAGTAAGGTTGTAGCATTCTGAAAATATATTGCCGTTTCCAATCCATTTTACATTCTTTGGAATAATGATTGATGTTAGAGAGGTACAACCGCAGAATGCATCAGGTCCAATGTCTGTCAATGACTCCGGAAGGCTGATTGACTTAAGACTACTGCATCCTAAAAACACTTCGTTATCTATAGTCTCCACTCCCTCAGGAATAATCAGTTGTTCCATCACGTTGCAACGATAGAATGAAAAGGCGGCCAGAGATTTTACAGAAGCCGGAATCTTTGTAGATGAACAAGCGGCCGCTAATACGTCACAGTCTGAACCTATGATGGCATTTGATCCATCGCGGGAATCAAAACATTCGTTTTTCTCATCCACTTTAATTGATGTCAGATTATAACAACTGCCAAAGAGTCCAACACCCATGTTTTCTACGGAAGCCGGTATAGATATTGACTTCAAATTGATACAGCATTCAAAAGCACAATCACCTATATATTCAATTCCCTCATCTATCACAATTGATTGGATTTCTGTTATATCCTTGAAAGCTTTTGTCTCAATTCTTTTTACGGAATATGTTTTTCCATCATGTGTGACAGATGAAGGAATGTGAAGCGGTTGCGAATAATCTGTTTTTGAAACAGTATCATAACTTGTCAATGAAAGTGAACTACTATCTTTCATTATTGTGTATTTGAATCCATTCTCGGAGAATGAACCATCAGCAAATGCCTGGATGATTGTTGTCAACCAAAGTAATGCAAATATCACTGTTCTTGTTGATAT
>CAZPNC010000064.1:0-11833 GCA_964587945.1 uncultured Prevotella sp.
ACTTCACTCTTTCAAAAAAGGTGGAATTAGAAGGGCTGCGCGACAAGACTATCATCGGTATCAACAATGCCCGTCTGTGTACGCAGTGGCATGTCACTCCGGAGATGATTGCCGCATTCAACGCTGCGGGAGTGCCAAACATGAGTACTGCAAACAAGGGCGGAACCATGACGAACGGAAGGAAGATAAAGGAACAGGCGGAATACAACACAAGACAGATTCTAATCAATCTTACAGGTGACGCGAAGGAGTCATACCGTAAGGCTGGTGCATTGGCCTTCGTGTCATGCAACAACTGCATCGTCCGCAACATCAGGTTCGTAGGCCCCGGTTCCCTTGATATCGGCGGCTCTGACCTCATGACCATCTCGCATTGCACAAATATGTGGGTGGACCACTGTGATTTCACGGATGGGGCTGACGGCAACTTTGACATCGGACAGTCCGCTGACTTCATCACGGTGAGCTGGTGTACGTTCCGTTATACGGCGCGTTCATATATGCACCAGAACACAAACCTTGTAGGAAGCGGCGACAATGAGGCACAAGGGTATCTCAACATCACCTTCGCCAACAACATCTGGGGCGAGAACTGCCGCGCACGTATGCCTATGGGTAGGGACGGTAAGATTCACATGCTGAACAACTACTATGACTGCAAGGGCAACGCCACTGCCTGCATCAATCCACGCATCCATTCGGAGTTCCTCATTGACGGCAACTATTTTGAAACGGGTGTGAAGAAGGTGTTTGCACAGAAGGATGCTGCTGCATGGGTGTGGAACAGCAATAACATAATCTCCGAACCTTCTGCCGGCACTCCCGAAAGCAGCGGAACGGTGACAGTGCCTTATGACTACACCGTGATGGACGCGAAACTTGTGCCGTCGGAATTGAAGAAGTACGCCGGGGCAACACTCTTCGGCAACTGATAGTCTGTACAGCCATTCAGCAAAACAGGCTCTTGAGCAGGAAGAACAGTGGCGGGACAAGCAGTGCAGGCAGCATCTGAAGGGTGTGGCAGTTGCGCAGTTTCAGTATCTCAATGCCGGAAGCGGCTATCAGTATGCCGCCGACAATGGATAGTTCCGTCATCAGTTCGGGAGATATGGCCGATGCACTGCATTTGGCTATAAGGTAGAACATGCCCTGCGAGCAGAACAATACGGGTGCGGCCCATACCATGCCTATGCCGTAGGTGGCTGAAAGGACGGTGGATGACACAAGGTCAAGGGTGGCGTTGGTGAAGAGGTAGGTGTCGTCTCCCTGCAGAGCGGACATCACCGGTCCCAACATTGAGAATGTTCCGATACAATAAAGCAGGCAACCCGTGGTAAGTCCGTCGGCAAGGCGCGGCTTGTCCGTGCATTGTTGCTGCATGGAAGCAGTGCCATCATCCGGTGGCACTGCTTTTCCCTTTCTTCTGAAGTCACGTATCCGCTCCAGTTTCATGGCGCAGCCCGCTGCCGAACCCACTGCCATAGCCACAATGAACAGCACCGGGTAGTGGCTGTCCGGCATATTATGGACAAAGGCATTGGCTCCAAGCAGTATGGTGCATACGCCAAGTGCCGTGAACAATGCCTCCTGATACTCCTTCTTTATACCCCGGCGGAGGATGCTGCCGGCTATCGAACCTGCTATGATGCAGCAGGTGTTGACTATTGTCCCTATCATTCCGTTGTTTGGTTGTTTAGTTGTTTGGTTGTTTGGTTGTTTGATTGTTTCTTGATTAGGCAAGCGTCACTGCGCGCCGAGCGAGTTGTTTCTTTCTTGCTTAGGCAAGCGCTACTGATAATCAACGACTTCAATAAAAGAATATTATAAAACTAATTTTGTCTACTGACTTACTTCTATTATTCCCACATTACACGTGTGGGCAATGAAATATGCTTCCGTGACGAGGCAATAGCCCTTGTGCCCCCAGCCTGTTCCGTAGGAGTTAAGGCATACGAATCTGCCACCTTTTGTGCCCACTATCGCCATAGCGTGGTCCGAGGCCGCACCCCCGCCATGCTTCTGCCGTGACGGCTCACACCCCAGTTCCCAATATACGGCGTGCCCCCGGCGCAGCGACTCCTTTACCATACGTAGCAGTTCCGACATCGGTTTGTTGGTGTATTCATGATAACGGCGGTTGTCTGGCACTTCCAAAGCGAAAGCGGCACCCCACGGATGTCCTTCGTCCGAGGCGTACCAGTTCCATTTCTGATAGTACATCACGCTTTCGGCAAACTGTTGTGGCGTGTAGCGCATGGATAGATAATAGAACGACTCGTCCGTGCTGTCCGCACATTCATGCGCCGTTTCCGTATGGCGCGCCACCGTGAACCTCGGCAACTGCGGTTGTATCCTGTTGCGGAACTGTTGCGGTGACAGTCTCTGCGCTGCGGCATTCTCTGCCATGAGGGCCAGTTTGCGCTGCAAGACGTTGCTGTTGCTTATGCGGGACCGCTCATGCTGGTAGGGAACAAGGCCGTATCTGCCTATCAGCCTTATAGCTTCCGGCCCTACGCCGCACATTGTCAGGGTGCCGCGTCCGCCCTCTGCCGGCATGCTTCTGCCGTTGCTTATAATCTCATATCGTTCTGCCGCCTGCTCTTCCATCAGGTGGCTCATCAGCCATTGCCTTGACAGTACGAGGCTGTCTCCACGCAGGCACGTTTCATGTTCTATGCAGGCGCACATGGCGTAAATCCAGCACGCCTCCGTTCTGCCTTGGTCGTACACGTCGCTGTCGTGTGTGGGCAGCGTTACGGCAATGGTGTCGTCTCCGTCGGCATTGCCGTCCGCGCCACGCTGTGGCTGCATGCAGGAGGCGGCAAATGCAGCAGCCGTCATCAGTATAAATGCTTTCCTCATAATGTCATGTCTTTTTTATAAGATGCAAAAGTAATAAAAAAATCACACATAGACATTGTATATATGTGTTTTTTTGTCGCTGTCATAATGCAAATACATTACATTTGTATTCATTTTTGCAATATTCACTTTACAAAATGGCTAAAATTACGCTCTATTTCTCGCTTTTATCATTTATTAATGAAGAAACCTATTTGGAAAACAAAATATTTTTCGTAACTTTGCAGCGAATTGGGATAACTGCGTGTTAACGCTAACACCGGAGAATGCCAATAGGTACTATTCAGGAACAAACAAACTTTAATTCATTAAAAATAAACCAAGCAAGTAATGGCAACATTAGATTTAACAAAGCACGGCATCACTGGCTCTACAGTGATTGCACACAATCCTTCCTACGAACAGTTGTTTGAAGAAGAGACAAAGGCAGGCCTCGAAGGTTACGAGGTAGGCAAGAACACCGAACTTAACGCAGTAAACGTTATGACCGGTATCTATACCGGCCGTTCTCCTAAGGACAAATACATCGTTATGGACGAGAACTCAAAGAACACTGTATGGTGGACAACTGAGGGCTACAAGAACGATAACCATCCTATGACAGAGGAGGTTTGGGCTAAGGTGAAGGATATCGCCAAGAAGGAACTCTGCAACAAAAGCCTTTATGTGGTTGATGCTTTCTGTGGCGCCAACAAGGATACACGTATGGCAGTGCGTTTCATCGTTGAGGTTGCATGGCAGGCTCACTTCGTAACAAACATGTTCATCAAGCCAACAGCAGAGGAACTTGCTGACTTTACACCTGATTTCGTTGTCTACAACGCTTCAAAGGCTAAGGTTACAAACTTCGCTGAACTCGGTCTGAACTCTGAGACATGTGTTGCTTTCAACACTACAAGCAAGGAGCAGGTTATCATCAATACATGGTACGGTGGCGAAATGAAGAAGGGTATGTTCTCTATGATGAACTACTATCTCCCTCTTAAGGGCATCGCTTCTATGCACTGCTCTGCCAACTGTGATATGAACGGTGAGAACACCGCTATCTTCTTCGGCCTCTCAGGCACAGGTAAGACTACTCTTTCTACTGATCCAAAGCGTCGCCTTATCGGTGATGACGAGCACGGATGGGATGACAACGGTGTCTTCAACTTCGAGGGTGGCTGCTATGCTAAGGTTATCGGCCTCTCTAAGGAGAACGAACCTGACATCTATGGCGCTATCAAGCGTGATGCTCTTCTGGAGAATGTGACTGTTGCTGAGGACGGAACAATTGACTTCGATGACAATACAGTTACCGAGAACACTCGTGTTTCATACCCTATCAACCATATCAAGAATATCCAGGCTGGCTCATCTGCACCTGCTGCGAAGAATGTTATCTTCCTTTCTGCTGACGCATTCGGCGTGCTTCCTCCGGTATCTATCCTGACACCTGAGCAGACACAGTATTACTTCCTTTCTGGTTTCACAGCCAAGTTGGCTGGTACAGAGCGTGGCATCACGGCTCCGACACCTACATTCTCCGCTTGTTTCGGTCAGGCTTTCCTTGAGCTTCACCCTACAAAGTATGCTGAGGAACTCGTGAAGAAGATGAAGATGTCTGGCGCAAAGGCTTATCTCGTGAACACAGGCTGGAACGGTACAGGCAAGCGTATCTCTATTCCTGATACACGTGGTATTATTGATGCTGTCCTTGACGGTTCTATCCTGAAGGCTGACACCAAGAAGATTCCTATGTTTGACTTTGAGGTTCCAACATCACTTCCTCATGTGAACCCTGCTATCCTTGACCCACGCGACACGTATGATTGCGCTTGCAAGTGGGAAGAGAAGGCTAAGGACCTCGCTGGCCGCTTCATCAAGAACTTCGAGAAGTACACCACAAACGAGGCTGGTAAGGCTCTCGTCGCTGCTGGTCCAAAACTTTAAGAGATCCAATCTTTACGCCCTGAAGGCGTAGGATGAAATAATACGCACTGCGTTCCGTTAAGGTTCGCAGTGCGTTTTTTTATCGTTGCAAAACCATTCGTCGGAGATTTTTTTTCGGTTTTGGTACGCATTTTTCCGTTCTTTCTTTGTGGGATTTTAGTAATCTGGTTCAACGATATTGTGTGGTACGTGCTTTCTCTTCGAGCGGATGTTGTCTCTGTGTGCCCTTTCTACACGCTTGTAAATTACATGTTTAGCGATAAAAAGTTGCCAAAATATTTGCAGGAACGGGAAAAAAGTCGTACCTTTGCATTCGAAATCAGTGGGATTGCGCTGGGTTTATCCATCAACTCGCTGAAAACGAACGCCTTAGGCTCCGAAGAAAAGGATGCTTGAAGTGCGCTTTCTTTTTGTGTATCTATACGCAAAGGACTGAAAGAATAAAGAAAGTACATATATATTTATTATTAATTTAAGTAGAAATGCCAGGATTAATTGGAAGAAAAATCGGAATGACATCCGTTTTCAGCGCCGACGGTAAGAACGTACCGTGCACTGTTATCGAAGCTGGTCCTTGTGTCGTAACCCAGGTGAAGACAGTCGAGAAAGACGGTTATGCAGCCTTTCAGCTTGGCTTCGGCGAAGCTAAGGAAAAGCGCACCACGAAGCCTCTGATGGGAACCTTCAAGAAGGCGGGTACTACACCGAAACAGCACTTGGCCGAGTTCAAGTTTGACGAGGAGTATAACCTCGGTGACACTATTACTGTTGACCTCTTTACAGAAGCAGACTTTGTTGACATCGTCGGAACTTCAAAGGGTAAAGGCTTTCAGGGTGTCGTTAAACGTCATGGATTCGGTGGCGTAGGTCAGTCCACACACGGACAGGATGACCGCGCTCGTAAGCCGGGTTCTATCGGCGCCTGCTCATACCCTGCAAAGGTATTCAAGGGAATGCGCATGGGCGGCCATATGGGAAATGAGCGTGTTACGACGCAAAACCTCAGAGTTATTAAGGTTATTCCAGAGAGCAACCTCATCATCGTTAAGGGCTCTGTAGCTGGATACAATGGTTCAACCGTTTTAATCAAGAAGTAATGGAAGTAAATGTATTAAACATACAGGGTCAGGAGACAGGTCGCAAGGCTGTCCTCAATGATGCCATCTATGCCATAGAACCTAACGACCACGTCCTCTACCTTGACGTTAAGCAGTATCTCGCCAATCAGCGCCAGGGTACGGCAAAGGCAAAGGAACGTAGCGAGGTTTCCGGTTCTACCCGTAAACTCGGACGCCAAAAAGGCGGCGGCGGTGCTCGTCGCGGCGATATCAACTCTCCGGTACTTGTTGGTGGCGGCCGTGCATTCGGTCCAAGACCACGTGACTACCGCTTCAAACTGAACCTCAAGACTAAGGTGCTCGCACGTAAAAGCGCACTGTCTTATAAGGTACAGGAAAATGGTATCATAGTAGTCGAGGATTTCTCTTTCGACGCTCCGAAGACCAAAGATTTCTTAAATCTTACTAAGAATCTCAAAATAGAGGGCAAGAAAGTCCTTCTCGTTTTGCCGGAAGAAAATAAAAATGTATATTTGTCAGCCCGTAACCTGAAAAAAGCAGAAGTGATGGGCGCGGCGGCTATCAATGCCTACAAGGTGATGAACGCTGACGTAGTTGTGATTTGTGAAAAATCACTTCAGGCAATCGACGGGATTTTAACCAAGTAAACTTACAAAGGAGAAACAATTATGGCATTCATCATTAAGCCGGTTGTCACTGAGAAGATGACTAAGATTACCGAAAAGCTGCCTAACCGCTACGGTTTTATCGTAAGCCCAGAGGCTAACAAACTCCAGATTAAGAAAGAGGTTGAGGCTCGCTACAAGGTTACAGTTGAAAGTGTCAACACAATGAATTACGCTGGCAAGCGTTCTTCACGCTATACAAAGGCCGGCCTTATAAAGGGTCAGAAGAAAGCCTTCAAGAAAGCTATCGTTACATTGAAGGCTGGCGAGGAAATAGATTTTTACAGCAATATATAAATTAAAAAATGGCAGTACGTAAATTAAAACCAGTTACACCTGGTCAAAGACACAAAGTTATTGGCACGTTCGAGGATATTACTGCATCCGTGCCAGAGAAGTCTCTCGTTTACGGTAAGCGTTCTACCGGTGGTCGAAACAACACCGGTAAAATGACCGTTCGCTATATGGGCGGCGGTCATAAGAAGAAGTATCGTTTAATCGACTTCAAACGAGAGAAAGATGGTGTTCCAGCTGTAGTAAAGTCAATAGAGTATGATCCGAACCGTTCGGCTCGTATCGCTCTGTTGTTCTATGTTGATGGAGAAAAGCGTTATATCGTTGCCCCTAACGGGTTGCAGGTCGGTGCCACACTTCTGTCTGGCGCAGAGGCAGCTCCCGAGGTAGGTAATGCTCTTCCTCTTGCTAACATCCCTGTTGGTACCGTTATACACAACATCGAACTTCGTCCTGGACAGGGAGCTCTCCTTGTTCGCTCGGCTGGCAATTTCGCTCAGTTGACTTCTCGTGAAGGCAGTTACTGTGTTATCAAGCTTCCTTCAGGCGAGACCCGTAAGGTCCTCTCTGCTTGTAAGGCTACCGTAGGTGCTGTAGGCAACTCTGACCACGCTCTTGAGCAGTCAGGTAAGGCAGGCCGCTCACGCTGGCTTGGTCGTCGCCCACATAACCGTGGTGTTGTTATGAACCCTGTCGATCACCCAATGGGTGGTGGTGAAGGACGTCAGTCTGGTGGTCACCCACGCTCACGTAAGGGTCTCTACGCTAAGGGTCTTAAGACACGCGCACCTAAGAAACTCTCTAGCAAGTATATTATAGAAAGAGCTAATAACAAGTAACACTCAATAAAAACAAAGCGAAAATATGAGTCGTTCATTGAAAAAAGGTCCATACATCAACGTTTCTCTAGAGAAGAAAATTCTCTCCATGAATGAGAACGGAAAGAAGACTGTCGTGAAGACATGGGCCAGAGCTTCTGTAATCTCACCTGATTTCGTGGGACATACAGTAGCTGTACATAACGGTAATAAATTTATACCTGTCTATGTGACCGAAAATATGGTCGGACACAAGTTCGGAGAGTTCTCTCCTACGCGCCGCTTCGGTGGACACGCTGGAAACAAGCGATAAGACAGGCACATAACCATTAATCAAACAAAGTAAAATGGGAGCAAGAAAACATAATGCGGCTGAAAAACTAAAGGAAGCCAAAAAAACTCAATACTTTGCCAAACTCGTTGGTGTGCCTTCTTCACCACGCAAGATGCGCTACGTCGTAGACATGATTCGTGGACTGGAAGTAAACCGCGCGTTAGGCGTGCTCAGATTCTCAAACAAGCAGGCTTCTGCTGATGTCGAGAAACTGCTTCGCTCTGCAATCTCCAATTGGGAGGTCAAAAATGACCGTAAGGCTGAAGACGGGGAATTGTATATATCTAAGGTCTTCGTGGATGAAGGCGTGACACTAAAGCGTATGCGTCCTGCACCGCAGGGACGTGGATTCCGCATCCGTAAGCGCAGTAATCATGTAACACTGTTCGTTGATACCAAAACTAATGAAGATAAATAATTAATAGAATGGGACAGAAAGTTAATCCAATAGCAAACCGACTCGGAATCGTCCGCGGTTGGGATTCAAACTGGTTCGGTGGCAAGAGCTTCGGAGACAACCTCGTTGAGGATCAGAAAATCCGTAAGTATCTGAACGAGCGTCTCGCGAAGGCAAGCGTTTCACGCATCGTCATCGAACGCACTTTGAAGCGTGTCACCATCACTATTTGCACAGCCCGTCCGGGTATCGTCATCGGTAAAGGTGGTCAGGATGTGGACAAACTTAAGGAAGAGCTGAAGAAGCTTTACAATAAGGAAATCCAGATAAACATCTTCGAGATAAAGAGACCTGACCTCGATGCTAACATCGTGGCAAACTCTATCGCTCGTCAGGTGGAAGGTAAAATAGCATACCGTCGTGCCATCAAAATGGCTATACAGAACACAATGCGTGCGGGCGCTGAAGGTGTTAAGGTTCAGATTTCAGGACGTCTTAACGGTGCGGAAATCGCACGCTCAGAGATGTTGAAAGAAGGACGTACTCCACTTCATACTTTCCGTGCAGACATCGATTTCTGTAAGACTGAGGCTCTTACCAAAGTTGGACTTTTGGGTATAAAGGTGTGGATATGCCGTGGTGAGGTTTATGGCAAGCGTGACCTCTCTCCAAACTTCACACAGGAGAAGACCAGCGGAAACCGTACACCTGGTAACGGCCGTAATAATAGCCGTGGAGGTAACAACCGTAAGAGAAACAATAACCGTTAAAAACTAAGAAGCTACTATGTTACAGCCAAAAAGAGTAAAATATAGAAGACCGCAAGATGGTCGTGGCAACAAAGGCAACGCCCACCGCGGCACACAGCTGGCTTTCGGTTCTTTCGGTATCAAGACTCTTGAACCAAAGTGGATTGACAGCAGGCAGATAGAAGCTGCCCGTGTGGCCATAAACCGCTATATGAACCGTGAAGGTCAGGTTTGGATACGTATATTCCCTGATAAACCAATCACACGCAAACCTGCAGATGTGCGTATGGGTAAAGGTAAGGGTGACCCAGCAGGATGGGTGGCTCCTGTTACACCAGGACGTATACTGTTCGAGATTGAGGGGGTTTCTTTCGACATCGCCAAGGAGGCTCTCCGACTCGGTGCACAGAAACTGCCAGTGAAAACAAAGTTTGTAGTACGTCGTGATTACGATAAAAATGCTTAAACTATGAAGAATAAAGAATTTAAAGAACTTGACACCAAGGAGTTGGTGGAAAAGTTGGATAATGCTCGGGTGGCTTATGATACGATGAAACTTAATCATAACATTACGCCGCTGGAGAATCCGTCACAGATTAAGACTGCTCGTCGTGACATCGCACGCATGATGACTGAACTTCGCTTACGTGAACTTAACAAATAACAATGGTCCAGATGGAAACGCGTAATTTAAGAAAGACAAGACAGGGTGTAGTTACTAGCAACAAAATGGATAAAACCATTGTTATTGCGTCAAAGTTCAAAGAGAAGCACCCAATCTACGGAAAGTTTGTGCAGAAGACTAAAAAGTATCATGCACATGACGAGAAGAATGAGGCTAACGTAGGTGATACAGTCCTCATCATGGAGACCCGTCCACTCTCTAAGACAAAGAGATGGAGATTAGTTTCAATAATTGAAAAAGCTAAGTAAATATGATACAGGCAGAATCAAGACTTACAGTATGTGACAATAGCGGTGCCCGCGAGGCTCTTTGCATCCGTGTTCTCGGAGGTACAGGACGTCGCTACGCTAGCGTAGGTGACGTTATTGTCGTTGCTGTCAAGAACGTCATCGCTTCAAGTGATTTGAAAAAAGGTGCAGTATCTAAGGCTCTCATCGTTCGTACAAAGAAGGAAATCCGTCGTCCTGACGGGTCATACATTCGGTTCGACGATAATGCTTGTGTCCTCCTCAATAACACCGGTGAACTCCGCGGCAGCCGTATTTTCGGCCCTGTCGCACGTGAACTCCGTGCCGTTAATATGAAGGTCGTTTCTCTCGCACCTGAGGTACTATAGTTTTCCACACTTAAAGAGTTATTAAAGTAATGAGTAAATTACATATCAAGAAAGACGATACCGTAATTGTCCTCACTGGTCGTGATAAAGGCAAGACTGGTAAGGTGCAGAAGGTTCTCGTGGAAGAGCAACGCGCTATCGTTGAGGGCATAAACATTGTGTCCAAGAGTGCAAAGCCTTCAGCACAGAACCCTCAGGGGGGTATTGTTAAGAAAGAGGCTCCTATCCATATCTCAAACCTGAGTCTCATTGATCCTAAGAGCGGCAAGGCTACACGTGTTGCTATAAAGCACGAAGGTAAAAATGTTGTACGTATCGCTAAAAAGTCAGGGGAGGAAATCAAGTAATGGATACAGCTCAGTTAAAGAACGTTTACAAGGAGACTATCGCTCCTGAACTGCAGAAGCAGTTTAACTACTCTTCTGCAATGCAGATTCCAGCCTTGAAGAAGATCGTTGTCAACATGGGTCTCGGTGACGCTACCCAGGACAAGAAGATAATCGATGTCGCTATCAATGAGGTTACGGCTATTACCGGCCAGAAGGCGGTTGCCACATACTCAAAGAAAGATATTGCAAACTTCAAGTTGCGTAAGAAAATGCCTATTGGTGTCATGGTAACTTTGCGCCGTGAGCGTATGTATGAATTCCTTGAGAAGCTCGTACGTGTCGCTCTGCCACGTATCCGTGACTTCAAGGGTATACAGTCAAAGTTGGATGGTTGTGGCAATTATACGCTCGGCATTCAGGAACAGATAATCTTTCCTGAAATAAACATCGATGGCATTGACCGTATACAGGGTATGAATATCACTTTCGTGACATCAGCCAATACCGACGAAGAGGGTTTCGCTCTTCTCAAGGCTTTTGGCCTTCCATTCAAAAACGCTTAAGTAAAAGACAACTATGGCAAAAGAATCAATGAAAGCTCGCGAGGTAAAGCGTGCCAAACTTATAGCTCGTTTCGCTGAAAAGCGTGCAGCACTTAAGAAGGTCATTGCTACCTCAGAGGATGCTGCTGAGCGTTATGAGGCAGCTCGTGCACTTCAGGCTATTCCAAAGAACGCTTGTCCGATCCGCCTTCACAACCGTTGTAAGGTTACTGGTCGTCCAAAGGGTTATATCCGCCAGTTCGGCATCTCTCGTATTCAGTTCCGTGAGATGGCCTCTGCCGGTCTTATTCCTGGCGTGAAGAAGGCTAGCTGGTAAGCGAAGCACGTTTATTCGCATTTAAGGTTTTAAGGTGTAAGCCTGTTCTTTTATGAACTTCTTATGACCTTATTACCTGAAAAAGAAATTTTTCTATTTAATTAATATTGTCGGGTCTATCCCGATTAATTAACTAATTTTTTTATGACAGATCCAATAGCAGATTATCTGACAAGACTCAGAAACGCAATCAT
>CAZPNC010000065.1:0-5171 GCA_964587945.1 uncultured Prevotella sp.
TGCCAAGGTTGTTACCTTATTATATAGTGTGTTGTATTTCATTGTCTGTTCTTTTTTATTGTCAGGAATCTTGCTTATGGGTTTCAGAATTACATCATCACACCAACACAATCCCAACAACTGATTTAGAAATCTACCGTCATACCAAAAGTATATGATTTAGCACGTGGCGTCTGACCATTGTCAATAGCAGGCGATGTACCGGAAGCACTGATATCCGGGTCTACACCTGTGTAACTGGTAATGATAAGAGGGTTATTGGCACTTACATAAAAACTTACCTTATTGAAACCTATCCACTTCAGATACTTCTTCTTCAGTGTATAAGACAACTGCGCATATGTCATACGAAGATAAGAACCATCCTCTACAAATCTGTCACTCATAAGAGTATTATAGTTTGTTTCACTACCATACATGGCACGTGGAATCAATGTAACATCCCCTTCTTTACGCCAACGATAGTTAACCGCCTGACTCTGGTTATCATTGTTTATCATTGCCTCAGATACAAGGCGGGCACGGTTTATTATCTTAAATCCCAAACGATATGAGAACTGAGTGCTTAAACGCCAATCACCGTATGTAAATGCGAAGCCGAAACCACCCATAAGTTTTGGTAAGGAAGAACCAAGATACACAATATCGAGAGCATTAATCTGACCATCATTATTGATATCTTCATACATGGCATCACCACCACTAAACTTATAACCAGAACCGCCATTCACTCCAGAGCCGTTATTTGAATAAGCATAGATCATACGGATAGGATCGCCCTTGTCATCACGTATGATTTGTCCGTCAGCAGTCAGCGCCACAGGAACGGTCTTACCATCCTTTATAAACTGCTCCTGCTCACTCTTATCAAGCGCCTTGAACGTATCATACTGATACTGGTAAACGCCCTTATAACGGAAACCATATATAGAGTTGTTAGGGTTATCCAACTGCACACGCTCCATAATCTGGTTGTTCTCATAGTTGAAGGTCGTGTTTTTATTAGCCAACAAGGTTTCATCCATTTCCAATATCCTGCTCTTGCTATTAGAGAAGTTCGCATTAATGTCCATAGTAAATCTACCAACCTTAATGAGCTTATTGGTATTAACGTGGAACTCCCAACCGGTATTGCGCATCTTACCATCATTACGATAGTCCACTGTAGCAAAACCTGAATTTGAAGGAATGCGGAAGTTAGGCATAAGGATGTCAGATATAGTCTCATTATACATCTCGAATGTCACGTTCAGTTTATCATTGAGGAAACCCAAATCAAAGCCAAGGTTGTACTTGTTGGACTTCTGCCATTTCAAGTTTGTCAGTCTGAGGTTTGTAGGATACATGGCAGACATATCAAGATACTGTGATGCTGACGCATACTTTGAAGTATACAGATAGTCCTTGTTAGGAGCAGAACCAGTATAGGCCCAGCTTGGACGTATAGATAACATTGACAGCCATCCACGGAATCTCTCCATAAATGCTTCGTCTATTACATTCCATCGCAAAGATACAGAAGGGAAATATCCCCACCTATTGTCCGGCCCGAACTTCGTAGTACCATCGGCACGCATTGTGAAGTCAGCCATATAGCGACTCTTGTAGGCATAGTGCGTAGAAAAAGTAAAATACAGTGAACGTCCTTCAGAATACCAAGAAGACAATCCATCATTGAGACCACCTGCATACGGACTTTCTATTCCACCGGAAGGCAAGCCTTTGGCATTCGTGGATTGGCCATTTGAATTCCATGTAGACAACTCCATACGAGCCATTGCAAGCAGAGAATGGTCCTTGTTTTCAAATGCCGGTATGAAGGTAAGGGTGTGCTTAGTAGTAAGAGAGACGTCTTTCTTACTTTCACTGAAAGCCGTATTATGTCCTGCAGACCATGTTGTTGACACAAGTTCTGAAGGATAGAACTTATCAGTATACCTGTTTGATATTCTCATATATACCTGTCCTTTCCATGTCAGGCGATGATGAGCATCATCCAGTCCAAGTAATTCATAGTTCAATACGAGTTCCGGATTAAGGTCGTATGTAGTCATAGCATTTTTAGCCAGATAAGCACTTGCCACTGGGTTTACATACTTCCGTTGGTCATCCTTGAACACATCACTGCCCATGTACAGTCCACTTTGAAGCATATTGTAATAAGTTCCCGTATCGTTGCCGTTGGCATCCTCCTCATACATACTCATGTTAGGCATCTTCTTCTGAGCAATAGCCAACAGGTCGTCCGAGTTCATATCATTCTTTGTGTATGTCATGGCGAAGTTCGTCTGCACACGTATACGTTCACTGACATTATAGTCCAGATTCACACGTGTAGAGAAACGGTTCATCTGCTGTGCTATGACAGAACCGGTCTCCCTGTCGAAACCTCCAGAAATACGGAAAAGAGCTTTCTCACCACCACCAGATATGGTTACATAATGATTCTGCAAGAATCCCCACTGCGTTACAGCATCACGCCAGTCTGTATTGTCATCATACTGGTTAGCCTCTTTCCAGTTGTCTGTACCGAGATAGTTTATTTCAGGAATGTTACTTGCGGCATCATTCTGCTGTGGATTAAAGTAAGACTCTTTCAACAACATAGTATAGTCATCACCGTTCAGCAGTTCCATACCCTTAGGCTGGTACTTGCCTGTAAGTTTGAATGTATATGTAAGTTTCGGTTTACCTCTGCTACCACGCTTGGTTGTTATCTCTATGACACCATTACCACCTTGTGAACCATATATAGCAGCACCTGCACCATCCTTTATAACATTGATACTTGCAATATCCTCCGTGTTCACATTAAGCAATTCAGAGAACTTCTCTTCATTAGCAGTAGAAACGTCAAAGTTTGTCATATCAAGGTCATCCCTGACATTTCCATCAACAACAATTAGCGGTTGCTCATTTGTCAATCCGGAAAGAGAAGTACTGTTACGCAACTTCATTGTAGAGCCAGCACCAAGGTTTCCGGAATTGGATACAATATCCAGACCGGCAATACGTCCCTGCAGGGCTTCGTCCACAGAAGTTATTCCAAGACCTTCAAACTCCTTTGCATCAAGTGACTGTCTTGCAAAAGACACCTCACGCTCCGGTATAGGCAATGAATTGCCTTGCATACGTCTCTTTGACTTAACCGTTACTTCCTGCAAAGTAGTGGCTGATTCCAGTTTTACATTATAAGTAGACTTATCAAATGGGAACGTCTGGGTTTTAAGACCCACGAAAGATATACGCAGTCTGTCCTTGGCATTCTTCACCTTCATTGTGAAATTACCATTCATATCGGTGATTGCGGACTCTATGATACGTCCGCTACCGTCAATTTCGCAGATGGTGGCACCCATCAGCGGTCCGAAGTCATCACTAACCGTACCGTGTACGGATGTTATCTGTGCCATGGCAGCAACACTGCATATAAGCATGGCGCAAGCAAGGAGCGCAACCCTGCAATGATGACCTAATATATTTTCTGTCACTTTTTTCATGTTTTTGATTTCTTTTGGTTATTAATACCTCCAGTCGGTCTTCTGAGTATCAGAGAACAGCAACACGCCATCAATCAGATGCACAACGGCATTTGAAGAAGATTCCAAAGTTGCAGTCTCCAAGCCGGGAGTGCCCTTTATCCAGTACTCGCGGCATATTTTGTTATAGAAACCGCCACCGGTCATCACTTTATGGGAAATTCCCAACTGGTCAGTAACGGAATAACTGTCAGCATCAGCCGTCACCAAGAAAGAATAATACCTATTGTTGGCCGGATTGAGTTTCGCTGACTCATACTTCTCATTGCTGATATTGCCACCATTGATACACACAGCCCTATCCTGCACATGATAACGTATGAAATCGTGTATTCTACCAGCGATTTTCTCTTTCATATCATCACTGCTGGCTTTCTCATAATCCTGCCATGTCGGAAGCTGATGATTGTCTATCATCTGCTGCACAGCCGCATCTGTAGGGACATAGATGGTATAATTATAATTGTCAAAAAGACTAATATTAAAATTGTCTGTAGGATTAGCACAATTGTATGTACCATCCTTACGGGCAAGGAAGTTGCCACTTGTCACATCACCCGTAAGAAGTTCAAAGAATAACTTGCACTTGCTGTCATTCTTTGAAATCTCTTCCTTAAGCACCTGATAGACAGACTTTGTAGAAGTTTCCGGCAAGCCAATATAATTATCAGAATACCCTTCAGGACAAACTCCATAAACTACACCATTACCAGTACTTCCCATATCATAGACATAATCCTTAGACACCTTTATTGTCTGACCATAATCCATCTGGAAGCCCCCCATGAGGTTCATAACGCCATTGGCATTAAAAGCCCTCATGATACTGCCGCCCTTGGTAGTATAATACTGCTTACCGGCAACAATATCGCTGACAATCACATTATTGTCAACAATGTCATAGAGACGGTTCTTCAACACAGCTGCAGTCAGTGTCTTTGGTGTCCCGGACTGCAACGTAACATTGCCATCCCCATCAAGGGTACACTTGTAACTGACACCCTTTATCACATCATTCTCAAAATAGAACTCGAACAGGTTCTGCTGAAGCAAGCCATACGAACAAGGGTCAATATACCTGAACATCTTCACGGCCGGACTGGCCGTTGACGGTGTTACATTGTAAGGCATGACGAGTGCGAAACGTGCATCCATAGCATTGAGGTAAGGCGTGAAGTCCATTGTCGCATCCTGAGACATAGTACCTGTAGCTGTAGGATAATTACCACTGATGGCATTATATATAATAGAGGTGGTATTACTACTACGTACCAATGCGGGTGATATGACAGAACGGAACTTTACCGGTGCATACACCTTATCTACAAGATACACGATACCGTTACAACCCATATAACATTGTTTTACATCATCGTAACCAATGCCAAGTTCCTTCTGACCGTCGTCAAGCACGGAATTAAATTTAGACGGAACAGACTCTACGAATGACTCAAGCATATTCACATTAATCAGAGGAGCAAGTGTTCCATAAGGAATATTCTCCCAAGAACCGAACTGTTCACGCAGGCTTTTGCCGCCACCATTCTGCCACCAATCTTCAATAGCGGCATCTGTTGGTACAATCATCGCACCGGCATCATAGTGCATATCCTTTGTCTGGCTCGAATATAT
>CAZPNC010000065.1:5271-11763 GCA_964587945.1 uncultured Prevotella sp.
CATGAACTCCGGTAAGAAATGTATCATTGGCGCAGCTGTCGCATCCTTGAAAATTTTCAAGTCACTACCCTTTCCACGCACCTTACTCCATGCGTCCTTCTCTGTATCCCCCAAAGGATTGACAGGCATATCGGCAATGCGATACGACGGTATAGAGTCATAAATCGAAGCAGAAGTCTCACGACGCATACAGTAACCTTCCTCAGGAGGGTTACCGCTGACGTTTGACATCAGTTCTATAAGGTAGGCATTGTTAATCATAGAATTGTTGAACAGCATTTTTTTCTGCGCCGTTGTCAACTGACCATAAGTCACCCCTTTTGCCTTGAACCACTCTTCAAACACATCGTCAGGTGTGGCAAAGACCGTTCTGGAACCTGTCTTTGACAATGTCTCAGTGTAACCAAGGTCATCAATAAGATGCAACGTAGTGGCAAAAGTCTTATGAGACCCGTCATCAACATCAAGCCCCTCTTGCAAACTCTCGTAGATAGAGTTACCCAGCCACTCCGGCTGTCCGGTAAGGATATCCTTGTCACAGGACTGCATCATACCGGTGCCAAAGAGGAGTCCACAAGCAGCAAGCACGTGCATAGACGTTTTCCGGCCCCATGCTTTCAATGCGTAACTTTCTTTCGCATGTTTTTTTCTCATAGTAGGTTAGTGTTTGTTATTTTGTTATTGTTATCTCAATATATTGTCACCACATTATATATAATATATATGGCGTGTATTGTCTTCGTCAGGTTATGCGTAATAAACGCATGATGTATTTGTATTTGTTTTCATGGGGATAGACTTCCGGCTTGCAATAATCTGTCATTGCACAAAGCACATTTTCCCTAAAAAAGAAGAAAGTACTGGGGTAGGTCCTATGTCAGGAACCTACTCCAGTATTTCTGTTATTCAATCATTATGGTCTTTGACACATAATTTCTTTACTATTATCATTATTTACTTATTGACAATAAAACTCTTGGTGCTGACATTTCCGTTAGCATCAGTAGTTACAACAATGTTGAGACCATTCTGATAAGAGTTGTGCTTAACGCCGTCAGCGGTGAAAATCTCAACCTTCTGTGTTTCGCCAACAGTTTCTACGCCCTTAACATCGTTCCATCCACCTTCTATTGCTGTACTTGAAGTACCAAGATACCAAAGTTTGAACTCGTCCATGATAACCCAACATCCAGTTTCATGGTCAGCCTGACGAACACCGATACGGAGTTTACCGTCAGTAACCTTGATATTTACGCCATTGACATATCTGCCCATATCAAAGTAAGCACGTGTAGCAACAATATCATTAGGTACATTGTATTTTACGCCAGCATTATTGTTATAGGTAGTCTCTGCACCTGACCCAATTGCCTCAGTAGCGGCATTGATGTCACTTGCAAGGTGTTCTATTGGCTTTACAACCTCTTTGTCACCAGACTTCACATAAAGCTTAGCAAGAGACTCTGTGCCTGCTGCATACTGGTCATAGTCACCATCCGCACTCTTGTAACGGTCGAATGCATAGGCGGTCACCTGATATGTACCATTAGGAACAGTTACGTCCTGATACATATCAAAGTCTTTCTCATAGAACTCAACACATAGTGCACCTTTCTGTGTACCACTATTACCGAAACTGTAACCGGTAGTGTTCTGCCATCCCTCGATAGAGTTGGTGTTATCCTTGCTGAAGTCAGGTGTCTGCATAAGTCCGGTGAGATCTACAGGAGATTCATCAGTAGCATTCTCGTATCCAGCAGGAAGAGAGAGCAGGTATCTATGATCTGCCAGTTTAGCGATAGCGGCATTTGCCTGTGCATTAGTGTATCCTGCAAGATTTGTCCTTACTTCATCAATGTAAGCGGCAGCATCAGTCTTGACATTCGCTGCAGCAGTAGACTCTGCAACAAGATTCTCCAAATCATCTGCAGTTGTCTGCATTTTAGCGAAGAGAGCGACAGAAGCATCAATAGAATCACCATATTCGGTGATGCCAGCAAGCGCATTGAACATCACTTTACCGTCAGTAGCCTCAAGTGCGGCATTAGCAGCAGCGATAAGTTCCTGTGCCTTAGCCTTAACATCAGTGCCCATAGGCTTTGTCAAGTCAACGGCAGCTACAGAAGCCTGCAGTTGTGGTTTGATTACATCTACATCATAGCCCATGTATGTCAGTTTGAAACGTGTGAAGATAGCCCAAGAGTCACCTTCCTGATTCGTACATCCCTTCATACCGATACGCATAGCATCACCCTTCTTGGCAACAAGTCCTACGGCATTAATCAGATAATTACCCTTGTCAAATGCAAGACCAGCGTCTGCCATATCGTTAGGGAAGCAGTAATCAAAAGCATCCGTATAGAATGCACCAGTATAATAATTCTCATCCTTGGCTACCTTGTACTCAAAGACATTTGCAAGAGGTGTCTTTGAAGCATTCAAATACACATAAGCAGGAGTCTCAGGCACGGTAGGAAGTTTGTCACCTGTCGTAGGATCAAAATAGAATTTCCATGCAGCATCATCGCGACCACGACGGTAGAAGCCCTGAACAGAAATCTTATAAGCACCTACAGGTGCATTCTCTACAGTCTGATAAATATCAAAGTCAGAATTATTCCAAGCCTCTGCACACTTAGCAGACGAATTGGCAGTAACATTGCCACCAGAAGCAGCCTTGAAAGTCCAACCATCCTTACCCTTTGAGAAGTCCACATTCTTAAGGAGTTCCGTAACGTCCGCACCAGGCTGGATACTGTTCTGTACCGCATTCTCACGGAGGGTCTTAAGTTTAGCTGCCTCTGCAATAATCTGCTCTGTAGTCAAAGACTTTGCTTCAAGAATATCAGGAGCGTCCATTTCTATATAGTCAGCAAGTATATTCACATCGTCTCCCTGATACTGATCACCGCCGGTTATCACCTTTGAGAGTGCAATCTCATCATTATAAGACTGCCATGCAGCGATGTTGGCATCTACAGCAGCCATAGCATCATCCAAAGAAGAGAGATTAGCCTTTACCTGTTCATAAGTGGAGGCTGTCGCAACAGATGCCTTCACTGCCTCGTATGCGTCAACCACAGCAGGCGTAACAAATACAACACTTTGGTCGTATGTAGGCGCACCACTCAACATATCATCATTCCAGAGTTGATAAGCATCAGCACCTTTACCATAATAAGTAAGGCCGAATTTGTTGAAAATAGTCCAGTCATTACCAAGGGATACTGTTTTCTTTACACCTATCAGTGCAGTGCCCTCTGTGACAGCAAACAATACCTTATTGTCCTTATAGTAACCTGCGTCAAAATAAGTCTTCGCCGTAGCCATGTTGTTAGGCACATAGTATGTATCATCACCATCTTTGACATTAGCTTCGTTTCCACCAAGAGAGGTATTTGGCTGGATGCCATAGAAATTATTGGTAATAGGGATTGTCAATGTGTCAGAAACACCTTCTGCAGCAACCTTGTTGACAGCATACAGCAAAGCGTTCTGCGCTTTTCCATTCTTATAATCTGAATAGGAATCCGCTGTGCCGCCAGCACGATAGAATGCCTGTGCATTCAGAGCATACACACCAAGTGGCATTCCGCTGATTTCCTGATAGGTATCATAAGTCTTATTATAATGCTCAGCATCGGCATAAGACTGGAAAGCCAACGCAGTTCCACTCCAACCAGTAGCATTGTTTGCAGCAAAATCCGAATTAACAATCAAGGATGTCATATCCTTAGGGTCTTTTGCCGTAGCCTGACTTGCCTGATAGTTCTTTAGGATTTCCTTCACCGCAACTGTTGCAGCATTGAGATCCTCTACAGTTGCATCAGCATTGGCATAAACAGCCTCATACTGTGCAAGAGCGGAAGCCTCTACTCCCGCAGCGTCAGCTTCCACAAGAGCCGCCCATAGAAGTTCGGATGCATTAAAGACAGCAAGAAGAGATGTACGTGTCTCTATGTTTGTAGCATAATCTACGGAAGAAACAGCATACCATGTGGTATTGAAATTTTCCTTTGTAGGGGGATAAAGATAAACACGGGTATCTGCTCCAGAGACTACACCAAGTAAGGAATCAGCAACGACAGCTGCCGTATTGCTTATGGTGAAAGTATTGTCAGCACCGGCGGTCAGTACCCACGTACCAGAGTTAGCACCAGAGTTGTTGTCCACCCAAATGCTGGCAGGCCCATCAGTGAACACCTTGAACCATCCTTTCTTTGTTTCCACAGAGTCTGTAATGGAAATGGTGTTGTCACCTGTAGAAGTCAGTTTTACCTTGTAACCTTTTGCGCTACTGACAGACGCGCGGGTGTTCCAATCGTTTGCACCAAGGAAATAGGATTTGGTGCCTACATTGTAGAGATACTGTACAGTAGTGCCATCAATAATGGCCGCTGACGGGGTTGGATCCGGAACACTGAGTGTTCTCTCCGTTACCGTAAGGGCAGCCTGTGTAGATGTCACCGCAAGCACTCCTCCACACAGAAGTAATGATTTTAGTTTCATAACTGTAAATGATTAAGTTAGTGAATGTAATTATAAAAAAAGTTATATGGTAATGGTTTAAGTCAGGTTACGGACGGTAACCTGAAGTCCGTCTGCAACGCACCTTGAGCCAGTTTTTATCCTTTTCTGAATATGATGATTTGGTCAGTTTGAGTACACCTTATCGTACATGTAAAGATTTCTTTTCTAAAAAGAGGAAACCTTGTCTTTTAGTTTTTTTAGTTTCTTTTGGTTGATCTTCGTGCAAATGTACACTTTTTTTTTTAGTCTTGCACACAAGGATCATATCAAAAAGCATATCATTAACAATTTTTAGCGATGCCAGCACGTATATTTTAACATATCAGCAAAAAGGGATTGAATATTGGAAATATTGTACCGACAAAACAAATTGAACTTTGTCATAACTGTACTTTACGGAAAGCGGAAACGTTTCCGGTATTGTTCACATTATCCATGCTGTCTTTATTGAAAGATTTTCATAAAGAAACGTATTCAATATTATAACACAATAGAAAAGCATACAGATTATATGGCAAACAAAAGGGACGTGATTGCATTGTAAAAGGATAAAGATTACCATGTAATCATGCCCTTTTTACCATGTAGTCACGTCCCTTTTGCAACAGTGCCTTTATGACAATACAATATCATCGTACAAAAAGATGGGTATCCTAATAGTTTTTCCCCAACAGGACATTCAGGTTACCGTCCGTAACCGTCTTACCTTACATTATTAATAATGTATAATATTATGCTTTACACGGGAAGAAGTACATACGATAAATACAATGACAACAGGTATATACTATATTAACTAACTTATAATGCCAAAATAATTATATTCTCACGAACTACAAATCATGTAGGTTTTAATCAAGTTGTATCAACAAGGGGGGTGGCTGTAGTGATTACAGTCATCTCTCGTTTTTATTCAAACATCATACTCAGAGCGTCCACTGCCTCGTCTTTCTTTCTGTCAATAACCTTGGCATATATCTGCGTAGTCTTTACCTGCGTGTGTCCAAGGAGCTTCGAGACGGTATAGAGGTCCACATTTGCCTGTAGGCTCATTGTGGCAAAGGTGTGGCGCGAGGTGTGGAATGTTATTTTCTTCTCTATGCCGTTTTGCTTCACCCATCGTTTTAATACGAGATTGACATAAACCCTGGACGGCAAAACGAAAACATGCGACGATGCATCAGCCTCACCACGCTCAGGAAGCCATTGCAGAGCCGCACGCGACAACGGCAGATATAGCGTCTTGCGCGTTTTGAGCATGACGATACGCAATCGTTTACGGTCGCCATCAGTAAAGACGTTCTCCCATGTAAGTGCTGTAATATCACTGAACCGTAACCCGCAGAAACAGGCGAACAGATATGCACGCTTTACACTGTCGGCCTTGCACGGCGATGATATAAGCAGGGCCAGTTCGTCTCTTGTCAGATATTCCGTTGTACTTTCTGGCGTTTGCAATTTCATGTCGGCTTCAATCCTTTTTACAGGGTTAAGCGGTACCATATCTTTCTTCACTGCCCAGTTGAGGGAGCAATTGAAACATCTGAAATATGCGACTCTTGTCATTTGCGACAACGGATGTCCATGGTGCGTATTGGCTTTCCTTAAATAATCTATGAAGGCAAGACAATAATCAACATCAACTTCCGCAAGTGTAATGTCGGCACCCTTGAAAAGCCTAAGGTGCCTCATGGTCTTCTTTATCTGCAATGCAAAGGCCGGACTGTTACCTGTCTCACGTTTGTGTTCCATATATTTCTGCATCATATCAAGAAGCAGTGTCGTATGACGTGCATTATGAACCGCCGTTGCAGTGACCGTCTGCAGATACTGTTCTATGATTTTTTTACGAATCAATCCATTTTGACGCAAACCTGTTGTCTTTCTCTTTTGCATAATACTGTTATTTTTAAATTGATAATGGTCGAACAAGGAAAGATACAGGTCCTGCACAAGTCAAAA